>NZ_JBEHFY010000003.1:0-149195 GCF_040225815.1 Corynebacterium sp. KPL2895 | reverse complement strand
CAACACCGAACGCATCCAACAACGACTCAAGGGCCTGACCCCGATGCAATATCGGAATCAGACCCTTGAACCCCTCACCGCCTAGAATTAAACCAGTCCAACTTTCGGGGGCCAGTTCAGATATTCCTCCCGTGGGCTTTAAAGGCTAAAAAGCGGGCTTAAACTTAAGCGCCAACCTCGTAGCGGACGAAGCCGGTAATGGTGGTGCCGGCCTCTTCTGCGACCTGCTTGACGGTCTTCTTGTTATCGGACAAGGAAGCCTGCTCCAGCAAGACAACGGACTTGTAGAAGCCGTTCAGGCGGCCTTCCACGATCTTTAGAAGAGCAGCCTCAGGCTTGCCCTCCTCACGAGTGGTGGCCTCAGCGATGGAGCGCTCCTTCTCGACGATCTCTGCAGGAACGTCTTCGCGCTTCAGATACTCAGCGTTCATAGCTGCAATCTGCAGTGCGGCAGCGTGTGCGCCTTCCTTGTTGCCTTCGTAGGAAACCAAGACACCGACTGCAGGAGGCAGGTCAGCGGAACGCTGGTGCAGGTAGACAGCAACATTGTCGCCATCGACAGTGACTGCACGACGTGCCTGCAGCTTCTCACCGGTCTTTGCGGATTCCTGGTCAACGAACTCGGAGACCTTCTGGCCGTCGATCTCTACGTTGTTGAGTTCTTCCGGGGAGTTAGCCTTGGCTGCGGCTGCAGCTTCAACAATCTTGTTAGCGAAGGACTGGAAGCCTTCGTTCTTTGCCACGAAGTCGGTCTCACAGTTGATCTCAACCATGGTGTTGCCGGATACGGCAACGAGACCTTCGGTAGCCTCGCGGTCAGCACGCTTGGACACGTTCTTAGCGCCCTTGATGCGCAGGAATTCAACGGCCTTGTCGTAGTCGCCGCCGTTTTCTTCCAGGGCCTTCTTGCAATCGAGCATGCCGGAGCCAGTTGCTTCGCGCAGTGCCTTCACGTCTGCAGCAGTGTAGTTCGCCATAGTTAGGGCGATCCTCCTTGAAAATCAATCAGTGTTCGTTGAGACAGCGTAGCCGAAGTAGCGGTCTCGCGCCGTCTTTGGGTGGGGAAATCTACCCCATTTTGCCTTCATCAATGCGGTCGTACTGAGGCTAATTTTAGCCGCCTCCAGCATAGATAAAAGTAACCCCCACCGCCGTAGCACACGGTGGTAGGGGTCAGGTAAACAGCCTTGTACAGGAATTATTCCCTAGCTGCCCCACACCAAAATGTGCGTGGGGTATTCAATTAAGTGCAGTTAAGAAAGAATCCTCACAAGAGGCAGGCCTACTGTGCAGGCTTGTCTGCGGGTGCTTCCTCGGTCTTTTCTGCAGAAGCAGGATCGGATGCGGCTGCAGCAGCCTCAGCATCGCGCTGTTCCTTCTCTGCGGAATCGCCGGCAGCTTCCTTAGCGGCTGCAAGCTGACGCTCCTCGCGAGCCTTCTTACCTTCTTCGACGGCAGAAGCCACGATGCCGGACAGCAGCTTGGTGGAACGGATTGCGTCATCGTTGCCCGGAATCGGGAAGTCAACATCATCTGGGTCGCAGTTGGTGTCCAAGATGGCAACAACCGGGATGTTCAGCTTGTGAGCTTCCTTAACCGCGATGTGCTCCTTGTTGGTGTCAACAATCCACAGTGCGGACGGGGTCTTAGCCATCTCGGAGATGCCGCCCAGAACGCGCTCAAGCTTGGCGCGCTCGCGGTTAAGCATCAAAACTTCCTTCTTGGTACGGCCCTTGTAGCCGTCCTCACGCTCATCCATAGCCTGAAGCTCCTTCATGCGCTTCAGACGCTTGGACACGGTCTGGAAGTTGGTGAGCATGCCACCCAACCAACGGTGGTTGACATAAGGCATGCCGACGCGGGTTGCTTCTTCAGCAACTGCTTCCTGCGCCTGCTTCTTGGTGCCAACGAAAAGGATGGTGCCACCGTGAGCGACGGTTTCCTTAACGAATTCGTATGCCTCATCGATGTAGGTCAGCGTCTGCTGCAGGTCGATGATGTAGATGCCGTTACGGTCAGTGAAGATGAAACGACGCATCTTCGGGTTCCAGCGACGGGTCTGGTGGCCAAAGTGCACACCAGCGTCGAGGAGCTCGCGCATGGTTACAACTGCCATGATTCGCTCGCTTTCTTTTAATTGTCTTTCGGTTTTTCCAAATGTGCGGTGTTTTATTCCGCACCCTAGCAACGAAGGCCCTGCTAACACCTTGTTTCCAAGGACCACGTCAGCTATCGGACCGCCACATCCTTAATGCAGGATGCGACAACTTCGTCGCGCGTAGTCAATGCCTCCGTGATGATTACCACCCAGCGGACACACTGCTATAGAAGACAATAATCCCAGCCAGCTGGATTTTCCAAACCGAACGAGCACTTTTCCACAAGTTCCTCTGGCCGCTGCATCTCGATTGTCACTCGAGTTTCTTCCGCCCCAACGCTGTCAATTTATCCACAGCTAATCCACGCTTCGCAGGACAATATTGGCCCAACGCTTCACACTGTGCCCCATGAACCGTTTGCTACGACCACACAACAACGCCGCTTGCCGATGCCCCCTTCTCCCCTCCGTCACCACCATCCTGACTGGTGCGCTAGTGCTACTGTGCGCTGCGCCCGCTGCCGCATATGTCGATCCCGCCTCCGGAAAGACGCGCCCGGTTCGGGTGCTACGCGGCTTTGATAAGCCCGAGCATAAGTGGAGCGCCGGACACCGCGGCGTCGATATGGCCCTGCGAATAGGCGGTACCGTCGTCGCCGCCGAATCAGGCACCGTAGCTTTTGTCGGCACCGTAGCGGGCACCCCGGTTATTTCGATTGACCATGCCGATGGTATTCGCACCACGTATCAACCCGTGCACGCGAGCGTTACCCAAGGCCAAGAGGTGCGCGAGGGCCAAACTATAGGCAAGCTCGGCCACCCAGTAGACGGCACACCAGGGCTGCATTGGGGCGCCCGAATCGCCAAAGACAGCTATATCGACCCACTAAGCCTGCTAGATATGCCGGTCATCCGGCTTAAGCCTTTATGAGAATTACTCAGGCCCGCGGGTGCGCCTGGGAATAGACCTGCTTTAACCGCTTTGCGGAGACATGCGTATAAATCTGTGTGGTACTCAAGGATGAATGGCCCAGTAGCTCTTGGACCACGCGCAGATCCGCCCCGCCTTCTAGGAGGTGAGTAGCCGCAAGGTGGCGCACCCCGTGCGGTGTTAGCCCGCTTGTGCCCGTAACCGCTGCGGCTTTTTCCACGATACGTCGCACCTGGCGCTGATCAATGCGCGCTCCCCTACTGCCCACAAAAATGGCCTGGGTATCTCCCCGCGCCAGTTCTTTGCGCCCGCCATCTATCCACTGCTGCAGGGCATCGGTTGCGGCGGTACCGAAGGGCACGACCCTTTGCTTGTTTCCCTTACCAGTAACGCGCGCGGTGGAACGCTTAAAGTCCACGTCCCCGATATCGAGGCGGGCCAATTCCGCAACGCGCATTCCGGTGGCATAGAGCAGCTCCAAAATGGCGCTATCGCGCTGAAAATGGGCTTCATCGACTGAAACGGCGTTGCCCACAAGTTCACCCGCCTGTTGCGGCGCCATGACCGTTGGGAGATGCTGGCCCACCTTCGGTGTTACCAATCGTGCCGCGACATCACGGCTTAGGTAGCCTTCCCTTTCCGCCCAGGTAGAAAAGGCTTTAACTGAGGCAGTCCTGCGTGCCAGCGTTGCGCGCGCTTTGCCTTCTGCAACCGCGTTGCCCAGCCACCGCCGCAGGTTATTGAGATTAAAGTCCGCAAAAGTATCGATGTCTTGGGCCAGGTTTTTTAAGTCCGCGCGGTAGCCACGCACCGTGGCCTCCGCACGGCCTTTGACCTGGAGCTGGAAGTCCGCAAAATCCTCGATGGCCTCATCCATTTGTCCCACCGGAGCATTGCTTTCTGCAGCCTTCCGTTTATCACTCATACCCCATGAGTTTACTTCCTTTTCAGCCCATCTCTAAGCGAACCCAGTTATTTCCTTCCCGCACGATCACGCACATTTTCTCTAGGGTAAGCAATAAGTGGATAGTAAGAGGAAGGCGGAATCCCGCGTCGCGTGCAATATCTTCAGCGGTGGCTGCAGGGCGTCCCGGCGGCGGGGTAGCATCAAAAACACGTAACTCATTCCGCGATAGCCGCTGCGTTAAGGACGCCGCAAAATTCATCTCATATTGCGCCTCCGGATCGACCGTCCCGGCGCGGCTGACTAGGGCGCGAACTTCATCGGCGCTGGCGACCAACTGGGCCCGCCCGTCTTGGATGCGCTGGTGGCACCCGAGCGAGCCGCTCGTCGTAATTGGTCCCGGCACGGCCATGGCAACGCGCCCTAAAGCTTCCGCCCAGTTGAGGGTATTAAGCGCGCCGGAACGATACGCGGCTTCCATGACCACGATTCCTTGGCTCAGCGCTGCAACAAGGCGGTTGCGAATAAGGAAGCGATGCCGCTTGGGTGCTGTCTCGGGGGCAAATTCGGAGACGATGCAGCCATTATCGGCAATCTGATCGAAGAGTCCACCATTGCGGGCCGGATAATTCTTGTCGATTCCGCATGCGGCTACCGCAACGGTGCGCCCCGCATTGTGTAAGGCGGTCTCATGCGCCACCGTATCTACTCCCAAGGCGCCGCCGGAGACGATCGTCCATTCGTGGTTTACCAGGCCTGAGACCACGCTTTGGGTTGCCTGCCACCCATAGCGCGAAATGGCGCGCGTGCCCACGATCCCTACGGCCTGCCCTACCTCGGGTTTGAGTGCTGAGCCGCGTACCCACAAGCTATGTGGCGGCACTGCTTGTTCATCGAATGTGGCCGGCGCGTCCGCGCCATTCTGGTAGAAACCGAAGGCGGAAGAGAATTCCTCTGTCGGCCACTCCGGGCTATCGGCCGTAATCAAGCGCGCCCCTACGCGCTCTGCCGCAGCGAGATCTTCTTTTTGCCGCACCCAATCAAACCGCGAGGCGGTGCGGGCCAAAAGCGGCCCGATCCAATCGGCTCGGTGATAAATCCCGTGGGCAATCTCTTCCGCCGAATGGTGCTCCAGCAAGGCCTGCAAGGAGGCAGACGGGCCCTCAACCACGCGATTGAGATATACCCACGTGGCAAGTGGAGTGGATAAATCAAGCTCACTCATGCCGAAATCCTCCCCACCGTCTGGCTCGAGCGAAGGTCGAGGGCTTGGCCCACTTCCGCAAGATCCGGCCTAGAGCTTCCGTGCAGATCGGCCAAGGTCCACGACACGCGCAGGATGCGGTCGATACCGCGCTGCGAAATCTCGCCTTCGGCTAAGTAGGCAGACAGCATGATCATCGCGGACTCGGAAGCTGGGCGGTGTCGGCGCAAATAGGACGAGGACACGGCGCCGTTGACGCGTGCCGGAATGTCATCAGCTGCCCAGCGTGCCCGGGCGCGGTCACGGGCTGCGGCGACGCGCTCAGCAATGGCAGAAGATGATTCTTCGCCCTCCGCGTTAATGGTGGCTGACTGCCCAGACAGGGTGACCACCATGTCCAAGCGGTCACGCAAGGGCCCAGACAGGTTCGATAGATAATTAAGCCGGTCATGCGGATTGCAGGTGCATTTAGAGGGATCCTCGGCAGCGCACCGGCAGGGATTGGCGGCCATAATGAGCTGGAAACGCGCCGGGTAGTCTATTTCTTGCTGCGCGCGTGCTAGGCGGACATGGCCTTCTTCTAAAGGCGCCCGCATGCCGTCGAGGACCGGTGCGCTTACCTCGCTGACTTCATCGAGGAAGAGCACCCCATTATGGGCCAGGCTCACCGCACCTGGGCGAGGATGGCCACTTCCACCACCAAGGAGCGCTGCGCGGGTGACCGAAGAGTGCGGGGCGATGAAGGGTGCGTGGGACACCACTTCACCAGGGGTTCCCGTCAGCGAGTGGACCGCAGTGGTTTCCACCATCTGGTCTGGGCTTAGCGCCGGAAGAATGCTGGGCAGGCGCGAGGCGATCATGGATTTTCCCGAACCCGGTGGGCCGATCATCAACAGGTGGTGCCCACCGGCGGCGGCGACTTCTGCAGCCCACTTGGCATGGTGTTGCCCGGCTATATCGCAGAAGTCTAGCCGCTCCTGTGCGGGCGCCGCTGCAGGCTGGTCAGAGCAGCACTCGGCCGCGCGGGGCAGGTCGCGCTCTCCTAGCGCCCACGCAAAGGCATCAAAGAGCGTAGCTGCAACCAGCACATTCATATCGGGCACGAGGGTGGCCTCGGCGGCATTTCCTGGCGGAATAACCAGCGTAGTAATGCCCTCCTCGCGGGCGGCAAGAAGTGCTGGGATAATGCCGGGGACTGCTCTAACCGTGCCGTCCAGCCCCAGTTCCCCGAGCACCAAGGTTTCTTCGAGAACCCGGCTGGGTGCCTGCACGAAGCGCGCGTAATCAGCGCCGTGCTGTTCTACGTGGGCGGCGAGAATCGCAAGGGCCATGGGCAGGTCAAAGTGGGAGCCTGATTTTGGTAAAGAGGCCGGCGACATGGACACGATGACCTTGGTTTTCGGCCACGGCAGGCGGGAGTTCGCGGCGGCGGTCTTGATGCGGTCGCGGGATTCAGATATCGCAGTATCCGCATGCCCCACCACATGGATTCCGGGAAGCCCGTGCCCCACATTCGCTTCGACGTTGATAACGCGGGCGAGCACGCCGTGTAGGGAGACTGCTAAACATTTACCGAGAGCCATCCTCGACCCCCGTAAAGTGTTCTAGCTCAAAGCCCTCGCCTTTGGCCACGAGGGCTATGACATCAAAGCGCACTGTGGAAAATGGCTTGCCATCTAACCATTGGACGGCGGCCCTGCGCATGCGCGAAAGCTTGTGTGGAGTTACGGCCTCAGCTATGCCAAAGCTCGCTGTAGAGCGGGTTTTCACCTCGACGAAGACGATGGTGCCATCTGGCTCGCGGGCGATCAGATCGATTTCTCCCACGCGGTAGCTAACATTGGCGGCGATGATCTCGGATCCGCGCTGGCGGAGGTAGCGCGCGGCGAATGATTCGCCCCGCTTGCCTAGCTGTTGTCTATGCCGAGGACGTTTCGTGGCCAAGTGTTTATCTGATGCAAATTGCATGTGCGGTCTCCTTTTCTTTCGTGCTGTTTTGTACTGCACGCACAGAACACCGCAGGATGCGGGCAGGCTACAAGCCCGAAAACCAGAAAACCGCCGCAGCTGTGAATAACTTCGACATCACGAAGAGTTATCCACAGCTGCGGCGGAATGCAGCGGGCGCCGAGTTGACAGGCGCGCTAAGCCCTAGTCCGGCATGATGAAATCCGGCTTATCCAATTCCTCGATATTGACGTCCTTGTAGGTAATGACGCGGACGTAGCGCACAAAGCGCGCGGAACGATACATATCCCATACCCAGGCATCGGACATGCGCACCTCGTAGTACACATCGGGCCCGGCGGTATGGGGAATCAGTTCTACGGCATTGGCCAGGTAGAAACGACGCTCGGTTTCTACGACATAAGAAAACTGGCTGACGACATCGCGATATTCGCGGTAAAGGGACAGCTCTACCTCTGCCTCGTAGTTTTCGAGTTCCTCTGCACTCACTGTGGACCTCCAAAAGATGGGATAGCTCGCCCTAGCTTAGCGCGCAGAAACCACAATTTTCGCTAGGCACGCGCAGTGAATTGGGCATGGGCGCGCTGCACATTGCTGTAGCTCATGCGGTGTTCTGGGCTCGCCCCCAAAGCGGCAATCGCGGCCTCGTGCGCCTTGGTGCCATAGCCCTTATGCCCAGCCAAGCCATAGCCCGGAAAACGCTCATCCAGATCCCGCATGAGGTGATCCCGGCTTACCTTGGCCAACACGCTTGCCGCCGCGATGCATCGCGCCGCCGCATCCCCGCCAATAATGGGCAGGTGAGGTTGGGTAAGGCCGGGGATATAGAGGGCATCGGAAAGCACATAGCCCGGGCGCTTGTCCAGGCGCGCTACCGCCCTGCGCATGCCTGAGGTATTCGCGTGCTGGATGCCGCGCTTGTCGATGTCCCCTGCCGCAATATGGACCACCGCCCAGTCCACAGCCTTGTCTTTAATGATGGGAAAGAGCTTTTCTCGTTGGCGGGGCGTGAGCTTCTTGGAATCGGTTAAGGTATCCAATTCTCCCACGATGCGCTCGGGCAGGATGCAGGCGGCGATGGTGATGGGGCCGCAGCACGCACCGCGGCCGGCTTCATCCACCCCAGCGACGGGGCCGAGCCCCGTTCGGGCCAGCGCCACCTCAAAGGTGCGCTGCTGTTTAAGCCGCCGCATTCTGGATATCCGGATCGTCGATGCCACCAAAGCGCGATACGGGCAAGACCACGGCTTCTACCTTGCCGCGCACATTATCGACCGGCACGGTGCCTTGCAGGTGATCTCCGATGTGCGCGCGGGAATCAAGGGAATTGGTGCGGTTATCCCCCATGACCCACATATTGCCTTCCGGGACGGTCACGGGGCCAAAGTACTCGCCGCCACAAGCCTGCGAGCCGGAGCCAGGATCCACCGGAATCTCGGGAGGATCCAACGTGAAGCTCTGATCTATCGGTTCACCATCCACCATCACCGCGGAATCGCCCTCTTCGCACTTGACCGTCTGGCCCTCGGTGGCGATAACGCGCTTGACCAGGATATTTTCCCCATTGGGCAAAAGCCCCACGGATGCAAGGGCATTTTGGGCACCGCGCACCAGCACGTTTTCGGAGCGCTGAACTTCAAATTCGGTATTCCAGGATTCGGGTCCTTCAAAAACCACGACATCGCCTGGATCTGGGTCGTGGAAATAATAGCTCATTTTCTGCACCGCGATGCGGTCATTATCGCAGCCAGTACAGCCATGCAGCGTGGGTTCCATCGACGCGGAGGGAATGACATATATCCGGCCGACGAAAGCCTGCAGTAGGACTAAGAGCACGAAGCCGCCTATGACCGGTGCGAGGAAATCGCGGGTGCGCAGGCGCTGTTGTTGCGGCTTAGCTTTGGATGTCTGGGTCATCGACCCCACCAATGCGGTTGAACGGCCAGAATACGAACTGCACCTTTCCGCGCACATTCTCTACGGGGATCGTGCCGTGGAAATTATCACCCATGTGGTAGCGCGAATCAGCAGACGCGGTGCGGTTATCCCCCATGACCCAGATATTCTCTTCGGGCACCTTCACTGGGCCGAAATACGGGCCGCCGCATGCTTCCGATCCGGTCGACTCATCCACTGGGTAGGTCGGCGGATCCTGTACGTAGTCCTGGTTGATGGGCTTGCCATCCACCAGGACGGCGGGATCGCCCTCTTGGCACGACACCGTCTGCCCACCGGTGGCGATAACGCGCTTGACCAGGGTATTTTCATCTGGCGGTGCCAGGGAAATAAAGCTCAACGCATCCTGGATGCCATGAATGACGGAATTGGATGAGCGCGGAGACACGTAACTCCCGTTCCAGTCGTCCGTGCCCTTAAAGACCACAACGTCTCCTGGCTCTGGGCCCTTATCGCCGTAGTAGGAGACCTTTTCTGTAAAGATGCGGTCATTTGTGCATCCCTCACAGCCGTGCAGTGTCGGCTCCATGGATCCTGAGGGAATCACGTATTGGCGGCCAATGAAGTTTTGGAATAGCCCCACGACCACCAGCACGGAAATGACGACCACGAGAGTCTCCAGCCACCACGGCATTTGTTTTTTCTCCGTGGCTACCTTCTCTGTGGCCGCTTCTTTGCCCTGCGAGATGCTTTCGTTATTCACCCGTCAGATCCTAGCAACTGCATGCCCGCAATACGGATTGGCTCCCGTGACTGCGGGGCGATTCACAGGAAATCGAAATGATTTGAAGAGAACGCAATAAAAATCTCCCTCCCTTTCCCGGCACTGTGAATGTGGGAAAGGAAGGGAGAGAAACGCTGCGCGCAGCGGCGCTGGAACTAGCGACGCTCCTTGATGCGAGCCTTCTTGCCGCGCAGATCGCGCAGGTAGTACAGCTTCGCACGGCGGACGCGGCCGCGGCGGGAGACCTTGATGGAATCGAGGTTCGGGGAGTGAACCGGGAAGGTACGCTCTACGCCGATACCGAAGGACACCTTACGCACGGTGAAGGTCTCGCGAATACCGGAGCCCTGGCGGCGGATGCAGATGCCCTTGAAGAGCTGTGCACGCTCGTTGTTACCCTCAATAACCTTGACATTGACGTCGAGGGTATCGCCGGGGCGGAAGGACGGGATGTCGTCGCGCAGCTGTGCTGCATCGACCTTGTCGATAATGTTGGTCATACCAAATATTCCTTTTCAGTTTGGGACAGAGGACCCTGGCGGCTTGAAGCCTGACCGGTTCGTGCCCGTTACATAGAACGATGGACTATCTTTCCATAGGAACCGGCCAATTCCAAATTCCTCTACTTCGCAGATTTACTACCCTACCTGGGGCGAACGGGCCGGGCGCAGCTTAGGCAGGCATGGGAGAGCGGAAGCGGGAATGGTGCTCATCGAGGATCTTCGCCGTGCCCAGGTGCCGTGCTCGGAAGACGAGGTACGAGGCCCCCACCGCAATCACCGTGATGCCAAAGAGGATGATAATCCCGCTCCAGAACGTTCCATCATGAATGCCATCGGTGGCGCGGGTAAAGGCATCCTTGGCGTAGGACATCGGATGGAAGGGGTGCAGCAGGCTCAGCGCACGCGGAATCGCCACGACCGGCCATACCCCGCCAAAGACCATGACGCCCAGGGCGAAGGCGCCGGCGGCAAAGATCGAACCAATCTTGCGCCCGAAGGTAACCAGGAAGAACTGGTAGGTCGCAGCACCTACAGCGGATATCGCAGCAAGTACGAGCGCGATCATGGACCAACTTGCCGGCTGCCATCCCAGGGTAGAAGACATCAGGGCCATAAACGCTAGTACGAGGAAGTTCAGCCCGGTCAGCGCGGCAAAGGCGCCGAAGACGCTGCGGGCAGGGCTAGTTATCCGGACTCCCCTACGCGCCATGTAGTACGGCAGCGTCATCGCCAGCAGCAGCATCACGAGGAAGCCGAATACGAGTACGAAGAGCATGGAGGCGCCGCCGGTAATATTCTTCTCGGTCGGGTCCGCTGGGTTTACCACCGTTTGCACGGGGTGGACATTGGATGCGGTGAAGTTGATGGGTACCGCCATATTTTGCGCGGAATCCTCAGGACGGGAAACGGTGGGAGCTTTAGCTGCGCCCTCGGCAAGCTTCGTGGATAGTTCGCCAGAGCCTTCCTTGAGGCGATCCATGCCGCCCTTCAGCTCAGCTCCGCCTTCTGCCAGCCGGCCGGTGCCCTCCTTAAGCGCGCCCGTGCCATCGTGGAGGCGAGATGCGCCATCCTGCAGGCGGGACGCGCCGTCCTGCAGCTGCGAGGTACCGTCACTAAGCTTCCCGACTCCGCCGCGCAGTTCCTTGATACCATCAGACAGGCGGTGTGCCCCGCCGTTGAGCGTGGTAAGGCCGCCCAGATATTCCGATTGCGGATCGGACAGGTTGTAGTGCAACTGGCCGGTACCTGCGGAAAGTTTTTCCAGCTGCCCCACCATATTCCCACTCGATGCGGGATCAAGCTTGGATACGAGCGAATAAAGCTGGTCTGCTTGTTGGGTCATGCCGAGCCCGCGCAGAATGTCTACCAGCTGGGTAAGACCAGGCACCACGGCTTGGGCTTGTTTCAGCACGGGGATCAGCATGCCCGTGAACTGATTGACACCGGCATCGATTTGGCCCGCACCATCGGCGAGGCGGCCGGTACCGGCAAGGAGCTTATCGGAGCCATCGGCAAGCCGGGTGGCACCGTCATCGAGGCGCGCGGCGCCATCGCTCAGCCGGCCCGCACCATCATTCAACTGGCCGACGCCATCATTGAGCCGCGTCGTTCCGTTGAGGAGCTCGGCCGTGCCGTTATTAAGCGTTCCCGCACCGTTGTCGAGCTTGTTAATTCCGTCAATCGCGCGCCCGCCGCCCTCTTGCAGCTTGCCGACGCCTTCATCGAGTCGCCCCGCGCCGTCCGCGGCATTGTTCAGGCCGTCGCTCAACTTAGTAAGCCCTTCGATGACCTGGTCAGCGTACTTTTTGGAAATGGCGTTTTCCACGCTGGTTTGCACCTGCGGAATAAGGCTGGAGGAAATCACTGAGCCATTCGTGCCGTAGTAGTCATTGGTAGCGAAGTTTATCTCAGGCTTTTCGGGCTTTTCGCTGATAATGGTGACGGCTTGTTCGGAAAAGTTCTTCGGGATCGTCACCACCATCAAGTACTTGCCCTTGACCAGGCCCTCATCGCCGTCGTTCTTATTGACCTCAGAGAAGTTGAGGTAATCGGTATCCAGCAAGCCCTTGACCACCTGGTCGCCATAGTTGGTGTGCTTGCCCTGCTTATCCACGCCCACATCTTCATTGACCACGGCAAGGTCAATATTGCGCATGTACTTGGATGGATCCCACATAGCCCACATCATGGTTCCGGCCACGATGATGGGAGCAACGAGGAGGAATACGATAAGCACCCGCGACAAAGCGCTGCGCGGGCGCCAATCCAAGAGGCGGTGCCAGCCCAGCACTCCCCGGCCCTTGGGTTCCTCGCCGCTTATCGAAGGCATCTCTGCGGTGTCCCCGGCACCTTGACCGCTATCGGCCGCACGACTCATAGTTGTCTCCTTATGGCAGTAGTTCAGCGTCCCCCTTGCCCCGCTCTACTCAGCAGTGCCTCGCTGGAACAGGAGAAGAAGGACGCCATTTACTTAGTTTTGCCAAACTTATCATTAATGGACGCGGGAGTCCGCATCGACTGCGAAGTGGCAGTCATATTTTTCGGCGCATGCGCGGTTGGCGGTGAAATTTCCCCACCGCCGCCTCAGGCAGCGGCCCACCTTGCGGTACCGGTAGGCCGCTGCACAGAGAAGTTAGAAGCCGGCCTTCTTCAGGGCATCGGCCATGGTCCCCTTGGCTGCCGGGCGCCCGCGGGAGCCTCCACGATCGGAGTTGCGGCCACCCTTCTTCCCCGCTGCCCGCGAGGGTTTTTGACCGCCGCGCTTGCTGGATCCGCGCGGTGAATCGCCGCCGCGACGCCTCGGCGCAGGCTGGCCTGGTTCATCATCCAGCCGCAGCGACAGGCCGATGCGCTGGCGATCAACGTCAACCTCCATCACCTTGACCTTGACCACCTGGCCAGAGCGCACGACTTCATGGGGATCAGAAACAAACTGATGGCTCATGGCAGAGACATGGACGAGGCCATCTTGGTGCACGCCGACATCGACAAACGCACCAAAGGCCGCCACGTTGGTGACCGTGCCCTCTAAAACCATGCCGGGGTTAAGGTCAGAGACCTTATGTACGCCTTCTTTAAAGGTGGCGGTCTTAAACTCAGGGCGCGGATCGCGGCCCGGCTTATCTAGCTCGGCGATGATATCGCTCACGGTAGGGATACCGAAGGTCTCGTCCGCAAAATCGGCGGGATCCAGCTTGTCCAGCACCCGGGTATTGCCAATGAGCTCGCCGATGCCCAGCCCCGTCTGCTCCGCAATCCTTGTCACGATGGGATAGGCCTCGGGGTGAACCGCCGACGCATCGAGCGGGTCCGCTCCCCCATTAATGCGCAGGAAGCCGGCGGATTGTTCAAAGGCCTTCGGGCCTAAGCGCGGCACCTTCTTCAGCTCCTTACGGGTAGCAAAAGAGCCATTGTCATTGCGGTAGGCCACGATATTGGCGGCGATGGTGGGGTTAACACCCGCCACGCGCTCCAATAGCGGCGCTGAGGCCGTATTGAGGTCGACGCCGACGCCATTGACGGCGCTTTCTACCACGCCATCCAACGTCCGGGCCAGCGACGTCTGGTTCACATCGTGCTGATACTGGCCCACTCCGATGGCCTTAGGATCGATTTTCACCAGCTCTGCCAGCGGATCCTGCAGGCGCCGGGCAATAGAGACCGCCCCGCGCAGCGAGACATCCATATCGGGGAATTCCTCCGCCGCCAGCTGCGATGCGGAGTAGACCGATG
The DNA here is from genome assembly GCF_040225815.1 of Corynebacterium sp. KPL2895. Lineage (NCBI taxonomy): Bacteria > Bacillati > Actinomycetota > Actinomycetes > Mycobacteriales > Corynebacteriaceae > Corynebacterium > Corynebacterium sp. KPL2895. Next base: position 135,175 of record NZ_JBEHFY010000003.1, on the reverse strand, counting down.
CGCCGGATTCGGAGACCACGACGGGCGTTGGCTGCTGACCCCCAGCCTGTTTGAGCAGGTCAGCAATCTCGTGCGCGAGCTTTTCTGTTTCCCTGGAGGCAGTGCCATTGCCGATGGCCATAAGGTCAACCGAGTGCCGCGCGCACAGTGTGGACAGGGTCTGTACCGCCTGCGACCACTGGTTTTGCGGCTGATGGGGATAGACGATGGTGGTATCGAGCACCTTGCCCGTTTTATCCACCACGGCGCATTTGGTGCCGTTGCGGTAGCCCGGGTCAAGGCCGATGGTGGCGCGCTGGCCCGCGGGGGCGGCAAGCAGCACATCGCGCAGGTTCGTGGCAAAGACCTTGAGCGCGCCTTCTTCTGCTACTTCTTTCAAGCGCATGCGCACATCTAGGCTGGAAGAAACATACAGCTTGGTGCGCCATCCCCAGTGCACGGCGTTATCCAACCACGCGGAGCTGCGTTCCAACTCGAACCGATCCGCGATGAGGTTCTCGTAGTCGGCGTCGTCACCGGCATCGAGGTGCAGCTGCAGCACTCCCTCGTTCTCCCCGCGCAGGAGTGCCAGAATGCGGTGGGAAGGAAGCGAAGAAAAAGGTTCGTTGAAGTCGAAGTAATCCTTGAACTTCGCCCCCTCGGCTTCCTTTCCTTCCACCACCTGCGCCTGCATGGCACCCTGGTTAAACATGCGCTCGCGCACACTGCCTACCAAGTCTGCATCGAGCGCGAAGCGATCGATAAGAATGGAGCGCGCCCCCTCTAGCGCCTTCTTGGTATCCGCGAAACCTTCCGTAAGAAAACCCTGTGCCAGTTCCTCCGGCTGGGCCTGCGGCTGCGCAATCAATATGTCGGTCAGCTCTTCCAAGCCGGCTTCGCGCGCGATATCCGCCTTTGTCTTGCGCCGCTTTTTATACGGCAGATACAAATCCTCAAGCCGGGCTTTGGTATCGCAGGCAAGGATCTGGCTGCGCAGGTCATCGCTAAGCTTGCCCTGCTCATCGATGGCGGCAAGGATTGTCTCTTTGCGCTCTTCTAGCTCGCGCAGGTAGGTGGCCCTCTCTTCGATGGTGCGCAGTTGGGCATCATCCAAACCACCCGTGACCTCCTTGCGATAGCGCGCAATGAAAGGCACGGTATTTCCCTCCGCAAGGAGCTTCAGCGCCGTCGAAACCTGGGTTTCTTGAGCGCCGATCTCCGCCGCGATGGTGGCCGCAATATTCACGTAGATTCCTCACACTTCTATTTCAAAGCTTGGTACGGGACCCACCCAATCTACCGCATGCCTTGTCCACCGCCCCGGCCTGCCACCGCCGGACACACAAAAATCCTCTCTCTCCCGCACGCTACAAGCAGGAAGAAGAGGAGCAAAAGACGCGCTATTTTAGTGGATGACTACCTGGGCCCTATCGCCGCCAGAGCAGCTCACCCGCGAGGAGTTCCCGGAGCAGTACATCGTATAGGTACCACCGGTAGTCGGTGAATAGACGCTCAAGGTGACATCCGTTCCGCCACCGGACACCCAGTTATTCATAAAGGTGTTGTAGACATTTTTTGCAAATGCCTCTGACGTTTTACTGGTGGCAGCGTAATAGCTCGTGTAGTCGCCCCACGAGTGCCCATTGCCGCTACTTACAGGTGCCTGTGCTGGGGCGGGCGCAGGTGCCTGCTCAGTCTTGGTCACGGTAGCTTCACTACCCGACGACTTCTCGTCGTCCTTGTCATCAACGCTTGTGGAGTCCGCCTTTTGCTGAAATTGGGTTTCCTGCGCGGTGGCGTTGGAATTATCGCCATTTCCCTGCACGAAAAAGACTGCCGCAGCGGCAATGGCAAGAAGTGCCACAACTCCCAAAATGATCGCCGCAATCATGGCCCCATTCCCGCGGCTTTGTTGCGGCTGAGAATACGCGGGGTACTGGTTGTACTGCGGCTGTTGGTTGTATCCGCCAAAATCATTTCCATTGGGAGAAGTCATGCGAGAGAGTCCTTGGAGAGCAAGTAAAAATGCGAGTGTGTGCTGCACTTACAGTAGCACTACCCAGCACCGATACAAGTTTCTCTAGCGACTTTTCCTAATTTTCTTCGCTGGATTCAACGCTCCATACCGGCTCGGCCGACCACGCGAATTCGGTATGCCCGATTTCTGTACTTCCCAACCACGCCGCGGTGGCCGGCAAGCACTCAGCAACCATCGGCGCGAGGGAGGGCAGGGCTGCTGTGGTATCGCCATTGACGATGACCCGCCACAGCGGCGTGCCCTCCGCCGCGGTTCCATTGCTGAATTCATATTCCAGGGCCAATGGGCTAGCTTTCGGCGGCGACGGGGAAACTACGGTGGCAAAAATATTTACCGGCACAAAACCTGCGTCGCGCAGTTTCTCCGGCATACCAGCCAGGCTTTCTTCCCATTCTTCCTGGCTCATCAGCACAGAAAGATCCACGCTCACCCGCACTACTGTGCCTTGCCTTTCGGTTCACGCTCGCTCAATTGCGCTACAAATGCCTTATCCGCCTTACTCAATTCCACCTGATCCAATAACTCCGGGCGGCGCTGCCACGTGCGCTCCAACGCTTGTTCCCTGCGCCACCGATCTACCAGCCCATGATTTCCAGAGGTCAAAACCTCCGGCACTGCAAGCCCGCGCCACTCCCGCGGTTTGGTATAGCTCGGGCCTTCCAATAGGCCATCTGAAAAGGAATCTTCTTCATGCGAGCGCTTATTGCCCAATACCCCGGGGATAAGGCGGACTACGGCTTCTGCGATCACCAATACGGCGACCTCCCCGCCAATGAGCACATAATCCCCGATGGATACTTCCCGAACGCGGTAGCGCTTCTTTGCATCTTCAACCACGCGCTGGTCGATGCCCTCGTAACGCCCACAGGCAAAAACAATATGTTCCTCGGTGGACCATGCCCGCGCATCCGCTTGGGTAAACGGCACCCCAGCCGGGGTGGGAACGAGAAGCAGCGGGAGATCGCCATCTTCGTTCTCGCTATCTGGCTCGCCTTGTGACGCTTCAGCGTCATACGCCTGGGCTTCGACACCTTCTAATTCATCGTGGCGTGGGCGGTTGAGGTGCGGCAGGGAGGAGTCGAGGGTGGGGGCGGTGGTCCCGAGTGCGACATCGTCAAGCGCAGGGCCCCATACCTCAGGTTTCATGACCATTCCTGGGCCGCCACCAAAGGGGGAGTCATCGACCGATTTATGCGCATCTGTAGCCCACTGCCGCAGATCGTGCACGCCCACCTCAAGACGGCCCTGCTCGATTGCCTTGCCTAAAAGGGCATGGCGCAGCGGCTGCAGGTATTCCGGAAAGATGGTCACGACATCGAGCCTCATAGATCCAACAGCCCTTCTGGGGGTTGGATGGTGCACGTGCCGGCTTCCACATCGACCTCGGGGACGATGGCATGGACAAAGGGCACCAAGGCGGAGTTGCCCGAAGCCAGCTCAACCTCTAAGAGATCTTGGCTAGGCCCGTGCACGACGGAGGTCACAGAGCCGATGTCTTCCCCCTCGTGGATAACGCGCAGGCCTTCGAGCTCGTGGTCATAAAAGCCCTCGTCGTCATTCTCTAATGGGGCAGCGAAAAATTGGGTGCCTCGCAGGCTTTCCGCCTGTGTGCGATCGGCAATTTCCTTGCACGTCACCAAAAGCCTGCCTTTATGGCTGCGCACCGCAGAGATAGTCAACTCGTGTCCCTTGCGGCCCTGCCTTCCCCGCAGTGTTTCTCCCACCGCAAAGCGCACCTCAGGCTCATCGGTGGTGGGCTCTACCACCACTTCTCCCTTGATCCCATGCGACTTAATGACGCGCCCAATCATCAATTCCATGGCGCAGAGTTTACCGCATACACCCAGTTGCTCTTATTTCCTGCCGCGCTCCCCACAATCTCACTCTTAGGCATTACGCTTGAAGCATGAACGACTCTCCCCACCCGTCCTCCGATCCTCGCAGCGCGCATCAGGAGGCACCGAACTCCCCCTTGATCGACCTTGATCTGGTGGCTTTGGCACCTCCCACTGATCCTGAACGTGAGCGCCCTGGGGTCAAGCGAGTCTTAAACGGTGAGCGCGCAAACCTGATCCTTTTCAGTTTTGCCCCTGGTCAATCCCTGCCAGATCACAAAGCCGCCCACCCGATCACCGTGCAGGCGATACGCGGCGAAGTGAATTTCACTTGTGGGGAGAACACGGTCGCACTAGCCCCAGGTAACATTGTGCACTTACCCGCCTATATAGTGCATAGCGTTGCCGCACCCCTACCGGATGTGAACTCGGACTCACCGACAGAACAGTCAGACGGGCAACCGGCACTAATGCTTTTAACGATGCTTACAGGCTAATTGGAATACACACACCGTTAGGACAGATTTTGGATACATCGCAGTCTCATAACAAGCCTTACCACCACGGAAACCTCCACGACGAGCTGCTACGGATCGCCGTGCAATTAGGAAAGGAAAAAGGCCCCGAGGCTATTACCATCCGCGCCGTCACCCGCGCGGCAGGAGTATCCCCCACCTCGGCCTACCGGCACTTTAAGGATCAGGAAGAACTGCACGATAAGGTAGCCGAACTAGCCACCGACGAGCTCGTGCGCCGCCTTCACCACACCACCGATAAAGCTGGCAACCTCGCCTTCCCCGATCACCTCGTGCAGGTTGGGTATGCCTACCTCGAATTTGCCTTGGATGAAACGAACTTCTTCCGTTGCATGTTGGAGTGGAAGGCGCTTCGTTTTATGCTCGGCGTAGACTCCTCAACTCCCGATGATCCAAAAAGCGAGCACCTGAATCTGATTCAGCGCTACTTCGATCTCTTGGCCCGTCACGCCCAAGCCCAAGGCCAAACGCCCAATAAAGAGTATTTCCTACACAATAGCTTGCTGTCTTGGTCCGCCGTCCACGGGTTTACCGTACTTGCCATTGACGGGCCCCTGTCTAAACTGCCGCGGGAGGAAATCTATCAGCTATTCAAACCCGTCGTCGCAGGCAGCTTGCGCGGGATGGATTTTAAAGATCCAGGCGATGTATACGCCAATTACCCCGAATTGCGGCCACGCTCTGAATAGCGCTAGCCACTAGCCTCAGTGGCGGCCGCGCGCTGGCCGAGCGCGCAAAATCCCCCACTCGTTATCGCGCATAAATGCAACGATGACAGGTGGGGGATGAAGCTTATGCACAGCGCCCTAATCAGTAAAGGGCGCTAGAGACCGAGCAGATTACTCTGCGGACTCCTCAGAAGCTTCTGCTTCAGCGTCTGCCTCGCCGGCAGCAGCAGCGGCAGCCTCAGCTGCAGCAGCCTCTTCAGCTTCCTTCTTCTTCTTTGCTTCTTCCTTGGCCTTCTTCTTTTCAGTGATGGCCTCGATGGTTGGGCCGTTATTAGCCTCAGCCAGCGCCTCGTTGAAGAGGTCCAGCTTGGACTTCTTCTCTTCGGCAACCTTCAAGGTGCCTTCTGCGCCCGGCAGGCCCTTGTGCTTCTGCCAGTCACCGGTGACCTTCAGTAGTGCCAAGACAGGCTCGGTAGGCTGTGCACCAACGGACAGCCAGTGCTGTGCGCGCTCGGAGTCGATCTTGATGAGGGAAGGCTCTTCCTTCGGGTGGTAGATGCCAATGTTCTCGATGACCTTGCCGCTGCGGCGGGTACGAGCATCAGCGATAACTACGCGGTATTCAGCGGCGCGGATCTTACCTACGCGCTGCAGTTTAATTTTGACAGCCATGATGGCTCCTTTTCTAGTCACTGGGCAGTTCAGACACGCGCTTTTTAGCACGCCGGTTCAACCCTTGGATTTTATCTGCGCGTGACGTACCGGCCGACCGTAGACGGGAACGGTGTTACGCAGAATGAAACGTCTCATTATCGTCAGCAGTTCACACCACTGCGATAACCCGAACCATTTTAGCGTGTGCAGGCAGTATTTTAAAATCTCCGCGTCTCCCGCATTCTACCTTGCCTCGTTATGCCTCCGAGACCATTAAAGAGTAACCTGATTAGCCGAACGTAAACCTTTGACCCAGAAGGCTTAGAAGTACGCCACGCTTGTTTCCCCATGAGCAAGCGCACGAAATGACGTTTTATGACAAATGATTCTCCACGCAACTTTCGATACCGCTATGACCTCGATGGTCTGCGCGGTATCGCAATTGGCCTCGTAGTTATCTACCACGTCTTTGTCGGTCGTGTCTCCGGCGGCGTGGATGTCTTTTTACTGCTTTCCGGTTACTTCTTTTTAGGCTCACAGCTGCGCTATGCCGGCAAGCCCAACGCGTCATTGAACCCATGGTGGCCAATCTGGCGCACGTTGCGCCGCTTGGTACCAAGCCTTGTTTTGGTCATCGGTGTGACGTATATCTTCGTGCGCCTTTTCACGCCGCAGCTCATGCGCACTGAATTTACCCAGCAAATTTCGGCAACCATGCTGTACTACCAGAACTGGGAGCTGGCGCGCCAACACGCTGACTACACTGCGGCCGCCGCCGATACTTCCCCGCTGCAGCATATGTGGTCGATGTCCGTGCAGGGCCAGTTCTACCTGATGGGCATTGCCTTTGCCCTCATCCTGGCTGCGATAATGAAATGGCGCCCGCAGCAATCTTCACTGCGCACAAGCCGCTTCCCCACGGTCAACCAAATCGCCGGCCCCATCCTCATCGTGGTGACCATCATTTCCTTTGCCTATGCCTCGCGCCATGGGCTACACGGAACTCCAGAAAACTACTACTCCACGTGGTCACGCGCCTGGGAGTTGACCCTTGGTGCGGTTCTAGCCATCTACGGTTCTGCATGGAAGATTCCTGCGCGTTTTTATGATCTGTTTACTGGCCTTGGCCTTTTCATGCTGGTCTTTACCGGCGCCATCATCGCAGAGACCACCGCCTACCCAGGACCGCTCTCGCTTTTGCCTTTGGGCGGTGCCGTGCTCATCATCTTGGGCGGTGGCGGCAAGATCTCCAAGGCCATGGCCTCTAAAAAGGCGCGCTGGCTAGGCGATGTCGCCTATCCACTGTATCTATGGCACTGGCCGCTGCTTATTTTGTCCACCTCGTACTTGGGCCAGCAGACCCCGTCGTGGTGGCTGGGCATCATTATTATTGCCATCTCCCTGCTGCTTGCAGATATCACGCATCGCTTCATCGAGCGTCCCCTGCGCCAGCACCGCAAGCGACCCTTGGCAGAGGATCTTCCAGCCCACAAGGCAGTCTCCAGTCTGTCCACCCGTGCCGGTGCCGGTCGGGCCATCGGCGGCGTCGTGGTCGCCAGCTGCGTCACGGCGCTGCTTCTCATTCAGCCGCTGTGGCTGCGCACCCTTAATATCGCCGACGCGGAAATGCTCAACCCCCAGCAATATCCCGGCGCTACCACGTTCATCAATGACATCACCCCGCCGGATGGCGTAGAGATCAAACCTGATCCCATCGTGGCTAGAGGAATCCAGCCGCCGGTTGCTGCAAACTGGTGCTTCGTGCCCGATAGCCAGCCCGCTGATTTCTTCTTTGAAACGCGCAGGGACGGCAAGACCCCCTGCATTTTCGGCGACACTACTGCCGAAAAGGAAGTCTATTTGGTGGGAGGATCCCACGCGGAGCAATACTCGTCTGCCCTCGACCGCCTCGGCCGAGAGATGGGTTTCAAGCTGGTTCCCCTCTTGCGCCAAGGTTGCCCCATCGAGCTTGGCGATGACGTCACGGTCAGCCCCGAATGCGCCGAGTGGGGTGAACTGGTCATGGACCGCATTGCCGAAGCCCAGCCAGAGTTGGTTATCTCCAATACCACCCGCCCGCAAAACGAATTCGGGCATGGCCCAGACGCTGTCCCCGCCGGCTACCAAGCCTTTTGGGAAGAACTATCCAAGCGCGATATCCCCTTCCTGGGTTTCCGCGATAACCCGTGGGGATTCGATGAGGACGGGGAGCCGCGCGAATTCGATGAGTGCTACGTTGCCACTGAGGACTCTGTGGGCTGCGGCATGCGGTTTGAGCAGGTTTACCAACCTTACGATCCAGGTGCCGTTGTTCTATCGCAGTACGAAAACATGCTGTCCCTCGATACCGCGCCGTGGTTCTGCGATGCTAATGGCGATTGCCCGGTCATCATCGGCAACACCATGGTCTACCGCGATATGCACCACATCACCAACGCCTTTGCTGATTCCGCGATGCCGATGATCCGAGAAGCCCTCACGCCCTTCTTGAACGGTGAAAAGGTCCAACAAGAGGCGCCAGAAATCTCCCCGGAAGAGGCAGAGGCAGCACTAGAGGAATCGCCAGCTGCCCCCACCACCGGTGGCACGCGGCGCGCCAACCCGGTGCCGTATCCCAATACCCTGGAAAACGACCCGGTGTAGACGCTCCCCCGCGACGGCACACACAAAGGTGGCCCATCACCTGAGAGGTCATGGGCCACCTTCTATTTATGTCTCTGCGCGGCTACTTTTTGCCCTTGCCAAAGTTGAGGTTATCGAGGTCGATATTCTCCATGCCCTTGGGCATCTTGGGCATGCCGGGGATCTTTCCACCGCCAAGGCCACCGGCACCGCCGGCACCGCCCATTTGCTGCTGCAGCTGCTGTAGCTCTTCCATCGACGGCATACCGCCGCCCATTCCTGGCATACCACCCGGCATCTTGGGGCCGCGGTTGCCACCGCCGCCCTTGCCCTTCTTGCGCTTGCCGTTTTTGCCCTTGCGGCCCTTTGGCTTTTTCTTGGTGGCAGAACGTCCGCCACCGCCCATGCCAAATTGGCCGGCCATCTTGGACATCATCTTCTTGGCTTGGTTGAATCGCTCAATGAGCTGGTTGACCTCAGAAACGCTTACACCGGAACCATTGGCGATGCGCTTGCGGCGCGACGCGTTCAAGATCTTCGGGTTCTCGCGCTCTTCTGGGGTCATACCGCGGATGATGGCCTGGATGCGATCCAGCTGCTTTTCATCCACCATGGCGGCCATTTCATTCATCTGCTTGCCGCCAGGCATCATCTTCAGCAGGTTGCCAATTGGACCCATCTTGCGGATCATCAGCATCTGGTCCAAGAAGTCATTCAGCGTGAGCTCGCCGGAGCCAAGCTTAGAGGCTGCTTCTTCGGCCTTCTGGTGATCCAGGGTGGCTTCCGCCTGCTCAATCAGGGAGAGCAGGTCACCCATTCCCAGGATGCGGCTAGACATGCGCTCTGGGTGGAAGACATCAAAATCATCGAGCTTCTCACCGGTGGACGCATACAAAATCGGCTTACCGGTCACCTCACGAATGGACAGCGCTGCACCACCGCGGGCGTCACCATCCAGCTTCGTGAGAACCACGCCGGTAAAGTCCACGCCATCGCGGAAGGCCTCCGCCGTTTGCACGGCGTCCTGACCAATCATGGAGTCGATGACGAACAGGACTTCATTCGGATTGACGGCATCACGGATATTGCGCGCCTGTGTCATCAGGGTTTCATCGATGCCCAGGCGGCCGGCGGTATCGATGATGACCACATCGTGCTGCTTCTGTTTTGCTTCAGCAATACCGCGCTTGGCGACGTCCACCGGGTCCCCGTGCGAGGTACCCATCTCGTGGTCATTGGAATCCAGGGAGGTACCTGGGTCTGGAGCGAAGGTCGGGACTTCCGCGCGCTCGCCGACGATCTGCAGCTGCTGCACGGCTCCTGGGCGCTGCAAGTCACAGGCCACGAGCATCGGGGTGTGTCCCTGCTTCGTGAGGTGCTTGGCCAATTTACCGGCCAAGGTGGTTTTACCAGCACCCTGCAGACCGGCCAGCATGATGACGGTCGGTGGATTCTTGGCCAAGTTCAACCGGCGGGTTTCTCCGCCTAGGATCTCAATGAGCTCTTCATTGACGATCTTGACCACCTGTTGGGCGGGGTTGAGCGCCTCAGATACTTCCGCGCCGCGGGCGCGTTCCTTGATGCGCTTGATAAACCCGCGCACCACCGTTAGAGAAACGTCAGCTTCCAGCAAGGCCAAACGAATCTCACGAGTCGTGGCGTTGATATCCGCCTCAGTTAATTTGCCCTTGCCGCGCAGGCCCGCCAGGGCTGACTGTAGGCGGTCTGATAGTGAGTCAAACACTACGGATGCGCTCCCTTAAATTAGATCGATCTAAAGTTCAATTATTCAATCTTAGTCCCTAGCCAGGGCCCTGGTCACATTCCCCACCACCTGGGCGCGCGAAACCGAAGCTCCAAAGAACACATGCACAATCATCGTGGCGCCCAGGATCTCATGGCGCAGCCACATAAACTCCGGCAAAGACTCCACCAAATAGCCCAATGCACCTATTCTCTCGACGGTACGAATCTCCAAAATACCGCCCACGTTAAAGGCCGCCGTCGTGGGCTCACCTGCGATATCGGGAAGCTCTTTGTACGTACGCGAATTATAGGACTGGATAAACCTATCCGGTTCCGCGGCCTCTGTGAGCGTCTTTTGCACAGTGCGGATGACAAACTCCGCCTGATAGCTACCAGCATCACCCTGTACGAAATTGGCCCGCACAATCGTCCACCCCAAGGCTGAAATCAGCGCAAAAATGCGCTTAAACTCTGCCTTATTGGCACCGGACCAGGTCACGGTGACCACTTCCTCCTGCCAATCAACCGCAAGCCCTACCCCATACTCGTCCTGCGGAACACGGACTAAGGGGCGGGTGACTATGCGCGGCTTATTCGCTTCCAAAGCGCGGGCGACGATAAGGGCCTGCGCCTGTGCGGTGCGAGCAGACCACACGCCAGGGCCTGTTGATAAGGCATCCGCCTTGGATAAGGTCTCGAGCAGCGAAATGGTCAATTGATCATAATGGCACGCATTCAATAGGGCATCGCGCGCGGCATCCGAACTCGGATCCATCGTCGCTGCCAATCGCGCCAGGCTCGTATGCTCTGCCACCACGGTTTGCACGCGGGAAATATCTGCAAGATTAAAGCGCATGCGCGCGGCCTGCCGCGCCACCATCTCTGCTCCTACTTGCTCGTGCGGGCGGTCATGTCCCTTGCCTAAATCGTGGTACAACGCGGCCAGGAGGAGCAGATCCGGGCGCGCCACCGAGGTCCGCACCTCGGCGCAGCGCGTGACGGTGGCGACGAGGTGGTAGTCAACAGAATGCATGTGGCTGCGTTCTCTGGGCAGTAATCCGCGCACATGACCCCATTCTGGGACCAAGCGCTCCCACAGCCCATAGCGATCCAGCTCCGCAATCACCCGCGGGGTATGAGACGGCGAAGACAAAATGGCGAAAAAGTCATCCACGGCCGCCCGCGGCCACCGCTCCGGTGGAGCCGGCAGCTCCTGCAGTACCCGCCATGTCGTTGCGGAGACGGAATAGCCTGTCCGCGCTGCGGCCGCCGCGACTCGGGTCAACAGCCATGGGTCTGCACGATTGGGTGTGCGGGCCAAGGAGATAACGGCACCATCAGCCACGACGTCCACGTCAAGGGGCCTGCGCACACGGTCGCGCCCCTGCGCCGGACCAGCACCCCGGCTACCCAAAACGCCGCGGGCTGTGGCCAAGCTACGCTCTACCGCTTCATCGACAGCAGAAGCTGCAGTAACCAGTGCCGCCGTTAGCTCATAGCGGCTGCTAAAACCTAATTCATCAGCGACATCTGCGGCAAAGTCCGGATCCAAAATATCGCGGTGCCGATGAGCCTTGACGTGCAGCAGGGTCCGTGCATCGAGTAACAACCGCCGCTCTTCTTCCAGCACAGGCAGATCGCACAGGTTTCCTAGGGCCAAAGCACGCAAGAGCTGAATATCGCGCAATCCCCCGCGCCCGTTTTTCAGATCTGGGTTAGTCATGGTGGCAACGGCGCCAGAACGGTTCCACCGTGCGATGGCGGTATCGACGAAGCGGTCAAACCCCCGCTGCAACTGTCGACGCCACGCGTGTAGGAGGCGTTGACGAGCGTCATCGACAAGCGGCTTCTCGCCAGCAATATACGTCAGATCCAATTGTGCGAAGCCAGCTGAGGCATCCTGCAAGGCGATCTCGGCGCACTCCTGCGGGGTACGCAGGGCAAAATCCAACCGATACTTGGCATCCCACACCGGGTACCACAATTTTTCTACCTGGCTGGGGTCTGGCTCGTGGTCCTCCGGGAAAATCAGGATGACATCAATATCGGAATAGGGAGTCATCTCCTGCCGGGCCACAGAGCCAGTTGCAGCTAGCGCCGTGTGCGGCGGCAGATCTAAATCCTGGAGCAGGCGCACCGCCGCGTCATAAGCCTCGCTGCGAAGAGCGGATGCTGCCACCATTTTTGCTTAAAGGGCGGTCTCGCCGCGCTCCCCGGTGCGGATACGGATGACGTCTTCTACCGGGGTAATCCAAATCTTGCCATCGCCAATCTTGCCGGTATAAGCGGCATCCACGATGGCGTCAATGAGCTCTTCCACCTGGTCATCAGCGGTCAAAACTTCTAGTTTCACCTTGGGTACAAAGTCCGTCGCGTATTCGGCGCCGCGGTAGACCTCGCTGTGCCCACTCTGTTGCCCAAAGCCCTGGCTTTCGGTCACTGTAAGGCCGTGTACATCCTGCTGTTTTAATGCCTCCCGGATATCCGGCAGAGTAAACGGCTTAACGATGGCGGTAATTAGTTTCATTTAATCCTCCTGAAGAAAAGTATAAGTCGGCGGCCAGGCGCGGCGCGGATATGCTGCGTTCTAGTCTAACCCCGCCTAACTTCCGAATGTGCTCGAATTACGGTGACGATCTGCAATTACAACTGCATCCACTGCGTTAAACACCCCGGCAGCACAGGAGAAACGCGGGCCGTACATCCTCCATGGAGAAAGTACGAACCCGCGCTGCACACTAGGGAAAGATAACCCTAGATTTCGTCTTCATCAGCGTAGACGGTCTGAATTTTCTCATTATTGTGTTTGGCGTGTTTAACGTCAGTAACCGCAACACCGTAGATGGAACGCCCCAGGTAGAACGAACCCACCGAGCCGATAATCCAGACACCAAAGCACGCGATGAGGCCCTTGATAAGGAGGCCTAGTGAAAAGCCATCCTGCCCAAAATCCACCACTAGCTTGGCGAGGATAATAAGCGGCACCGCCAAACCCACGGTCGGACCCATCAGGTTGGCACGGGTCAAGGCATCCGGTGCGCGCCACAAGGAGACCACGGTTGCCACCACGAGGATCGTGGCCACAATGAGCAGAACCGAAGCAATAATCTCGTATACAGCCATGGCTTATCGCCGCCCTTTCGAAATAATGCGGGCCATAGACAAGGTCGGCAAAATACCGGCAGCGATGGCGCCAATCAGGGCAATGTCATAGGCCAATGGGGCATTATTGATCATTGACCAACCGAGGTACATGCAGATCATGCCGTAAAAGACAATGTCTGACATCACCGCGCGGGTGAGCTCGTCACGGGTGCGCAGCGCCAATAGCACCCCGCACCAGGCTGCCCCGCCCATGATGAACACGCACACCAGTACAACCCAACCGAATGGGGACAATGTTGCAAAATCAATCATCGGTCGGTCTCCTTTCTGCGTTGAATTTTCCGGGCGAGGTGCTTGGGCTTTTCGACGTCCGCCTGGCTCTCCGAAAGCGGAGTGTCCTCCGCCCGCGCGAGATCCGGTGAGCGCATATAGCGGCCGAGCGTATCCAAGGGGAATTCGTAGAAAGCCTCATCGAGTTCCGTCGTATCCCCTTGCCCAGGCACGCCATAGTCGATGCTCTTGACGCGCGGGGCCAAGTGCTCTTCCATATCGGCTAAGTCAGCCACAATCGCCGCAGGATCGGAACCCTGGACCGCTTGTACTAGCACGATGCGGGGCAAGCCCTTCCGCGGTGGTTCGCGGAGCCCCAAGGACAGCGTGCCAGGGGTAGCGGTGATGGACGAGGTGAACCAGAAGATCTCCCAGGAGCTGGTAACGCGCAGTGGATACCGGATGATGACCGGGTGGTATTCGTTATCGGGCTTAAATGCTGACATCGCCAGGGTGAACCCAGCAACGAAAATTTCTTTGATGAGCCAGAGTGCATAGGCTACGGCATGCATTTATCGGCCCTCCTGAATGTCATCGATATTAGGTAGTGCGGCTGAGTCATCGTCCAAGATGGTGTCAGTATAAGCCGTCGTGTCCAGCAATTGGTCTGCTGCGGTTTCCACCGCATCAATGACCACGCCGGAGAAAATGAACATGCCCAGCGAGACCAAGATGAGCGCTGCAGAAGGCGCCATCAATTTCTTGCGAATGATGAGCTCATCGGGAACCTTGTCCGAGGGCAAATCGTGTCCCCAGAATGCTTCGCGCCAGACGCGCAACATCGCCAAGAATGCTGCGAAGGAGGCGATGATTATGGCGGCAATCGCAATCCAGGCCCAAGCGCCGCCATTGCGGGCGACCTCGAAGACGATCATGAGCTTGCCCCACATGCCGGAGAATGGCGGGAAGCCCACAACGGAGAAAGCACCAGCGGCAAAAATCCAGGCGATTATGGTATCGCGGCGCGCGAGGCCGGATAGCTTGGTCAAGTCACCCGTGCCGTAGGTCTCTTCGATGGCACCGGAAGCCAGGATCAACGAACCAACGGTCACCATGTGGTGAATCGTGTACATGATACCGGCGGCTAGGGCGCGGCTTGGGTCTTCCGAGGTAAAGGCCAGCATCACCAAGATGAATGGCATACCGTTGAGCATCTGGTAACCCAACACGCGGCGAATGGTCTTTTCGGTCAGGCCACCAAACGCACCGATCATCATCGAGATCAGCATGAGGACGATGATGAGCACGTTCCACCGCTGCTCAAGATCGAAAAGCTGCACGTACAGCCGGTAAAGCATGTACACAGCAACCTTCGTGTGCAAGCCGGAAAAGAGCCCCATCACCGCCGCCGACGTTCCAGGATAAGTACGCGGCAGCCAGGACTGCACTGGGAATACGCCAGCCTTGGCGGTAATCGCAATGAGAATAATGCCCGCAGCGACGGTCACCGGACCGTTGCCGGCGGCGGCCCCCTGCAGGGCGGCCAAGTTAACCGAGCCGGTGACGGAATAGATATAACCGACACCAACCACCAGCAGCGTGGAGGCGAAAAGGTTAACGAGGACGAACGCGCGACCAGCTGCCAGGCGCGACCACGTACCAGACATGGTGATAAGGCCGTACGACGGCAGCAGCATGACCTCAATGAACACGAAGAAGTTAAAGAGGTCAGCGGTCAGGAGCGCACCGCACACACCGGTGATAAGAATCAGCGTGAGCGAAGGGTAATAACGGGATTTAGTCTCCCCGCCCACGATGGCGAACCAGTTGGCGCCAAAGGCAACGATCATCGTGGTGATGATCATCAGCGCGGAGAAGGCATCCGCCACGAGAGGAATACCCACATTGCCTACGTAGAGGCCCACGGTATGTGCCACTACCCCATTGTTCATGGTGTAGATCAACAGCCCCAGGCCGGCGAAGACACCGACTCCAGGGATGATGAGCATGATCGCATCGCGGACGGCGCGCCACGGCGCCAGCAAGGCAAGAGCCGCGGCAATGAGGGGAATTGCCGGGAAAAGCGGAAGAAGTTGGGCTACAACATCAGCCATTATTTTTCATCCTCCTTCTTCCTCTGTACCCCGCGCTCAGCCACAGGGGTGTCGTGGTCTACTCGGCCAATGCGATCGAGCTCATTTGCGGATTCTTCCAAGATTGCTCGATTCTGGGCATCGCGGCCCAAGGTAGAAAATGCGTGGTCGATGGTGTTGTCATCGACGGGTTCCACCACATCGGTGTCATCGTTTTTGCCCATTGCAGCCATGGTCAACAGGATGGTCGAGGTTGCCATGGAGATAACAACTGCCGTTAGAACGAATGCCTGCGGTAGCGGATCGGCCATCTGGTCATGGGGGACTTCCGAGGGAAAGGCTTCACCTCGGTAGGAGTACACGCCAGTGGCCAACAAGGTCAGGTTGGCACCGTGGCCGAATGCCATCATGCCCAATACAATGCGGACCAAGCCGCGTTGCTGAATGAGGTAGACGGCGCCACCGATGAGGATGGCGATTGTTAACGCGAGAATCATTACTTCTCCCCTCCTCGGTTGGCGTTAGAACGGCGACGTTGCTTTGTCTTTGTCTTTGCCTCTTTGGGGCTGAGCAAAGCCAGCGGATCCGTCGAAGGGTTGATTGGGTCTGGGTACGGATCGTCCGCATCCTCAACGGCAATCCGCGGCGTCGCCGGCAGGGCCGAGTCATCATCATGGACCCATGGCAGGTAGTCCCGCTCGGTACCAGGCCTGAGGTAGCCACCCAAGGCATTGATGGCCATCGTGAGCATACCCAGCACCGCCAGATAAATACCGAGGTCGAAGATGAGGGACGTCGTCCAGTGCTGGCCAAGGGCCTCACCGTGCAAGGCGGTAAGGAAACCACCATTGCCAAAGCCGTCGTGCCAGTAGCCAATAAAGCCTGCCAACAGCGCGGTAATGATGCCAATACCGGTAAGGTGCACGGGGGTCATGCGGCCGAAGACAATTTCATCGGAGCCGCGGGACAGGTAGGTAAGTCCGATGGCCGCACCCATGATGAGCGCAGCTGGGAATCCACCGCCGGAAGAATTGTGTCCGCGGAAGAACACGATGACGGACATGATGATGAGCAAAGGAATGACAATATTGATTCCCTTGCGCAGCGGCACGGAGTTCAGCTGTGACTGGCCGAACGGCGCCGGGCGCGTGCCCGAGCTGAACGGGAAGCGCGGCAGCGTGGTGGTAATGGCTGCGATAACGACGGCGGCCATGCCCAGCACGGACAGCTCGCCCAAGGTATCGAGTGCACGGAATTCCACGATGATGGTGGCCACGACGTTATCGCCACCCGTGATATCCGGTGCCTTGTCGAGGTACCACAGCGCCAGGTCCGAGCGTTCGTGCCGGCCCATCAGGCCCCAGACTCCGAGGAAGGCCGCAACACCGGCCAATACGGCGATGACGATGGAGCCCACCCTGCGAGATTTATCCGTAACCGGCTGGAAGGTCTCTGGCAGGTAACGCAGCACCATCATCATGACGACCACAGACAGTGCTTCCACCATGAACTGGGTAAGTGCCACGTCCGGTGCACCCAAGAGGAACATCTGCAAGGTAACGCCTGTACCCGCAATGCCGATCATGACGGCGCCGGTAAGGCGGTTCTTGGTGCGCACCAGCCCGAATACGGACAACGCAATAATGCCCAAAGGCAGAAGGTCCCACGGGTTGTCTAGCCCATCGACGCGCGGTTGCAGCGGTACGCCGTCGACTCCCTCGCCGAACAACGTAGTACCAGCAAGAACAATAACCACGATGACAATCGGCAAAATGTGGCGAGACGGATTGTGGGAATCGGACATTTTGCCCAATACCTGGCCGAGCTTGGCGCAGCCATCTTGCAGGCTTTGCAGGAGCTCGTTGCCGCTGCGCGGCATGAAGTTGCGTCCCTCGAAAGCCGGCCACATCTTCTTGCGGACAAAGATGGCCGCAATTCCGGCTACCAGCACGAGGATCGAAATGATAAATGGCACGTTGATTCCATGCCATACCGCAAGGTGAGCATGCGTTTCCATGCCCACGGCGCCAACGGCATGCTCCAAAGGCTCATCGAAAATGCCCAGGACGAAGACGAGCGGCAGGGACATAAAGCCCGGTAGCGCTGCAGGAAGCCACAGGGAAACTGGGGCTTCGTGGACATCGTCCATGGACCGTGGCCCATCGAAGAATGCGCCGAAGACGATCTTTGCAGAGTAGGTGAAGGTAAAGAAGGCACCGATTCCTGCCACGGCAAGCAAGATTGCTTGGCCTGCGCCGCCAATGGGGGCATCCTCAAAGGCAGTGAGCATGCCTTCCTTGGACACAAAGCCCAGCAGTGGAGGTACCGCAGCCATGGATGCGGCGCCGATGACTACAGAGCCAAACGTCCACGGCATCTTATTCCACAGCGGGCCAAGGCGTCGGATATCGCGCGAACCTGCTTCATGGTCAATGACGCCGATGAGCATGAACAGCGAGGACTTGAAGAGCGCGTGTGCCAAGGTGTGTACCAGTGCCGCACCGATGGCGAATGGGGTGCCGACACCGATAGTGGCGACAATCCAACCCAGGTGGGAAACGGTGGAATAAGCGGTCAGCTTCTTCAGGTCCGTCTTTTGTACCGCGAAGACTGCGGACATTACCGCCGTGCCCATACCGACGACGATGAGCACCCAGTTCCACACCGCGACGTCGTAAAAGATCGTGGAGAAGCGAATGAGCAAGTAGATGCCCGCCTTGACCACGGCCGCGGCATGCAGGAACGCCGAGACTGGCGTAGCGGCGGCCATGGCTTCTGGCAGCCAGAAGTGGAATGGGAATTGAGCGGACTTGGTAAAGGCAGAAGCCGCGATTAGCACGGCAACGCTTGCGGTCACACCTGGACGTTCATCCCATACCGAGGATGCGAGGATCTCAGAAATGGTGGTCGAACCAGTGGTCACTGCGGCAATGCCTAATGCCGTCAATAGCGTAAGGCCACCGATAAACGTCAGAATTAAGGTGCGCTGGGAACCTGCCTCTCCCCCAGAGCCAGAACGCGCGATGAGCATGAAAGATGCCAAGGAGACAAGCTCCCAGGCGAGGAATAGGACAACAACGTCATTGGCCAGAACCAGTAACAAGATGGACAGCGTGAATGCCGTCATCAGTGTATAAAAGCTCGTATTTCCCTCGTTTTTAGGGAGATAGGCTGCCGAGTACGTCAACACGACAGCGCCAATGACAAGAGCCAACATGGCGAAGAAGATGCTCAATGCATCTCCACGCAGAGCGAAACTTACGTCAACCCCCGGTGCAATAAAATCGCGTACCCAGGTGGCTTGGAAACTGAGTTCCTCCCCCGCTGCAATGGCAGAAAAATCCTTAGCAATGAGCACCGCTGCAATGAGAAAAAGGCCAGCTAATGGATAGCCTGCCTGTCGGTCCATGACCTTTACGGTCACCGGTGCCAAGATCACTGCCAATGCCGCAAGGAGGACAGCAAAAAGTAGCGTCACGAAATACTTGCCTCACGAACCTTGGTCTTGGATTGGTGCGAATTTCGCACCGAATCACTAAATACAGCCCTACCAGATTACCATTGCTCACCAACCCAATCCAGATCACAGTAATTCAGGGCATCCCATGCTCGCGGGGCATACATGCACGGCACATCGGCGAGAGAAAACTCCCCAGCGCCCGCGGCTTTCTCGCTTTTGTAAGCAGCCGGGGTCCTGGGGAGTTATCTAAGCCGGTTGAAGGAGTCCCTATTTCTCGCCTAACAAGGCATCGACAAATCCTTCGACTTCGAATGGTGCAAGATCATCGGCACCCTCACCCAAGCCCACAAGCTTGACTGGAACACCCAATTCTTCTTGCACCTGGAAGACGATGCCGCCCTTCGCCGTGCCATCCAGCTTGGTAAGCACCACGCCGGAAATATCCACAACCTCGCGGAAAATGCGTGCCTGTGCCAGACCGTTTTGGCCCACCGTGGCATCGAGGACCAAGAGAACCTCATCAACCTCGGTCTTCTTTTCTACAACGCGCTTGACCTTGCCCAGCTGATCCATCAGGTCGGTCGAGGTGTGCAGGCGGCCGGCCGTATCAACCAAAACGACATCGACCTGCTGCTCCACACCGGTGGCCACGGCATCAAAGGCCACGGAGGCAGGGTCTGCGCCTTCCTTGCCGCGTACGGTTTCGGCGCCCACGCGGCGCCCCCACGTTTCTAGCTGATCGGCTGCTGCGGCTCGGAAGGTATCTGCCGCACCCAGCAATACGCTGTGGTCCATCGATACGAGGACGCGGGCGAGCTTACCGGTGGTGGTGGTCTTACCGGTGCCGTTAACGCCCACGACCATCACGATGGCCGGCTTGCCGTCATTAGGCATCGCGCGAATGGAGCGATCCATTTCTGGGTGGCAGGCCTCGATGAGGCATTCACGCAGCATCGCACGTGCTTCTTCTTCGCTCGACACGCCACGCTCAGCGATCTTGTCACGCAAAGAATCGGTGACCTTCATCGTGGACTTGGTGCCAAGGTCCGCCATGATGAGGGTATCTTCGATTTCCTCCCAGGCGTCTTCATCCAGATCACCGGCGGAAAGGATCCCCATCAGTCCTTGGCCGATGGCGTTCTGGGAACGAGAGAGGCGGCCGCGCAGTCGGCCGAGGCGGCCTCCCGCCGGAGCAATGTCCTCGGTGGGCTGGCCCGTCGCGGCAGGCTCGCCATCTGGTACAGGCGTTTGTTCCTTGGCCGCTTCCGCCGCATCCGTTTGTGCATCGGCTGCAGCTGCGGCTTCTTCGGCTTCCTCGTGGCTATCGACGCGTTCTTCGATGTGGTCTGCGTCTTTATCATCTACCACCGCGTCAAAGACTGGCGATTCATCTTCTACCTCGGCGGCCTCGACGGATACAACGTCTTCTGGGGCTTTTTCTTCATGGTCCGGCTCGCCGCGTTCGCCTGCGCTCGCTGCCGCAGGTTTCTCGGCAGCAGCTGGGGCGGATTGCTCGCTGCCCTTTGCTTCTTTTTCTTCTGCTTCCTTCTCACCAGAAGCAGGTGTGGAAGCCTGCGCGGAAGCCGGTTTATCAGATTGATCCTCTGCCTGATCTGCAGGTTCCTTATCTGCATCATCTGCGGCGGATTCCTGGCGGTCACCAGAGGCTGCAGCAGCAGCGGCGCCGACTCCCCCAGCTGCGGCCGTACCGGCAGCACCCTTACCTTCGGTCTTATCGGCGGCAGGCTTGGACTTGGCTTCCGGAGTGGAAGCAGACTCGGAATCGGCCTTAGCTTCATCGCCAGCGCCGTTGTCTTTTCCTGTGTCCTTATCCTGCTTGGCTGCCTTTTCGGGTGCAGTGCTTTTATCCTTAGCCGGTGCAGATCGCTTGGCCGTCGGCGGCTCTTCACCGTTGAGCTGGGCGTTTGCGATATCGGTGGCGGTGGGCTCCGACTGCTCCGAAGTTTCCGGCTGCTGCTCCTGCTTAGCCTGCTGTGGCTTCTCCTGCGCTACCTTCTCGGGTTCTTTCGCGCCCGCTGGGGCAAAGTTGAAGCCAGACTTCGCCTGGTAATTGCCGGACTTTTGCTCTTGGGTTAACTGCTTGGGCTCTTCTTCCTTGGGTTTCTCGAAAGAAACCTTCTTGGATTCACCGCGCTTTTTGCCAATTGCAATAAAGACGACAATCAGCACAATGACAACGATTGCTATGCCGATCCATAACCATAAAGAATTCATGCCTCTATAGTGCCAGCCTTTCGGGCTTGCGGCACATAAGGGAGGCGAAATCTTTTATTCCGTTGATTGCGGCGCATCAACTCCAAGCCGCGTTGCATCCTGGCTTGCTTGCTCGGCTCCCGGCGCGAGTCCGGCTGGATTCATGCGCTGGGAAATGACCCGGGTGATGCCATCACCGCGCATGGTCACGCCATAAAGGACGTTGGCCACATCCATGGTGGGTTTTTGGTGCGTGATGACAATAAGCTGGGAATCCTTCCGCAACTCCTCGAATAAGGCGATGAGCCGGCGCAGATTGACATCATCAAGCGCTGCCTCGACCTCATCCATGACGTAGAACGGGCTGGGGCGTGCGCGGAAGATAGCCACGAGCATGGCCAGTGCGGTAAGGGATTTCTCACCGCCGGAAAGCAGCGACAGGCGCTTGACCTTCTTACCGGGCGGGCGGGCTTCTACCTCGATGCCGGTGGTGAGCATGTCTTCTGGCTCGGTAAGGATCAACCAGCCCTCTCCACCTGGAAAGAGGGTATTGAATACCTTGGGAAACTCTGCTTCCACATCCCGCCAGGCATCGGTAAATAGCTGCAGGATCTGCTTATCCACGTCCGAAATCACCCCGGCGAGATCCTTCCGGGCTTGGATGACGTCATCGAGCTGCGTAGACAGGTAGCTGTATCGCTCTTCCAGCGCCTTAAATTCTTCCAAGGCCAAGGGATTAACCTTGCCCAGCGAATTCAGATCCTTTTCCGCCTGCTGCAGCCGCGACTTTTCCGCGCTGCGGTCAAAGTCTTCGCCCGGGGTGAAATCGCGCAGCAGGTCAGCGATGGCGATGCCCAGCTGTTCGCCAATCTTTTTCTCCGCTTCATCCAGACGCACCTGCGCCTGCGAGCGCGCCAGTTCTGCTTCATGCGCCCGCGCGGTTAGCCGGTCGCTATTTTGGCGTGCAGCCGAGACCGCCTGCTTGGCCTGCTGCAATTGGGAATTTAAGGAGTTGCGCTCGTGCAAAAACTCATCGCGCTCAGAGGTGGCGCGGGTTAAGAGTTGGTTCGCCCGCGCAGCCAAGTCCTGTGCGTGTCGTGCCACTGTAGCGGCCAATTGGCCCTGTGCCTTGCGGCGGGCCATGGCTTGTTCTTGGCGAGCCTTCGCTTGGCGTTCGTGCTGGGCCTGGCGCCGCAGATTATCGGCCTTGCCGGCAACTTGGCCCACGCGCTCTTGCGCCGAGCGGGCGGCAACTTGGGCCTCCATTTCCATGGACTTTACTTCTTCCAGCGCGGCCGAGGCGGCATCCCTATCTGCGGACGAGGGCTCGTCTGGTTGATCCTCGGCGTCGACGCGGGCGAGCCTATCGCGGGCATCGGCAAGCTCTTTATTGGCTTTCTGCAGCCGCACCTCAATCTCGGTGGCGCGCTGGGCGGACTTTTCCAGCTCCGCTTTATTGGCCTCGTACTGCTTTTCCAAGCGGTGGTGATCGCGCTTCCAAGCATCAACCTCGGTATCGTGCTCCCGCAAAGCTGCCTTCGCGGACGCGGCCGTCACGCGGGCATCTTCGGCAGCAATCCTTGCTCCCTCCAGGGTGCCGGAGAGCTCGTCCAGGGCCTGATTGGCTTGCTCTAGCTCCTCTTCGGCCTCCGCGATGCGAGCGGAAACCTCCACGGTAGACGAGGATCCGGTACCGACCTCGACCCACCCTTCGCCAATGACGACGCCCGAAGCGGTCACGGCGCGCAGGCGCGGATCATCGGAGACGAGGCGCCGGCCGTGGGCAATATCGGGGACGAGGACGACATCGACAAGCAGCCGGTGCAATGCCGTCGAAACCGCAGGTTGGACCGTTATGTGATCCAGCAGCCAGGAGGTCTGCGGCGGAAGATCGGCATCGACGCGCCACGAGCTTGCAGGCGCGGTCGCTGCCGCATCCAGCAGCGCCGAGCGCGGGCCCTTCTCCAAATCCGCAATCAACCCTTCGGTCAGCTGACCCGCCTGTGCTTCAGCGAAGGTGCCCAAGGCGGCCGCAACCGCTGACTCGTAGGTCGTAGAAATGTATGCGGCCAATGGCTGGAATTCCTCACCTACCTCGACCGGCTCAGGGATAGTCTGGGATAGCGTATCGATGCGGGACCGCAGCGTATAGACACTGCGCTCGCGCTCGCGCTGGGCATCGCGGAGCTGGTCCAAGCGCTTATCGGCAGCGCCCGACTCGCTGGCAGCCCGCGTATGCGCTTCCTCCAAAGGCTGGCGCTCCGCAGCATAATTATCCAGCTTCTGCACTACCTCAGCGGCTTCTGCCTGCGCGTTCTGAGTGCGTTGCTGCAGCGAGGCCACGGCCTCTTCTTGCCGCGCCAATTCCTCTTCCGCGCTGGCCACCTGCCCCGCGGCCTTTTCCTCGGCGGCAAAAAGGCGCACCACGCCCTCGCGACGGTCCGCAATAGCGCGCACCTGCGCCATATGTTCGTGCTCTGCGGCCTCGAATGCTTGCCGACGCTCCGCCACTTCCTCCCGGATGCTTTCCAACCGCTCCGCAGCTTCTTCTGCCGCTTCCAAGAGCTCCTCGTGCTCCTCGTCCGCGCGCGTCGCCTTGGCCTCAAGATCGTCCGGATCCTGGCCGGCATAGGCGACCTGGGACCCGGCATTATCCGCCCGCTCCTCTGCGATGCGCTGGGTCGCCGCAATGCGCTCGGACAGGGTGGAGAGATCAAACCACAGTTTTTGGGCAGCCTCTGCCTGCGGATTAACCTCCTCTAGCTGGGTTTCCAGCTCCATTTGGTGCTCGGTCGCCGCTTCGAGCTGCGCCGTGGTTTCTTCCACCTGGGTGGATAGGGCCGTCGCGGTCTGCTCGGCAGCAGAAAGCTTCTGCCGCAAGCCGACGATGCGGTCTCCGGCCAAGCGCAGGCGCGCATCGCGTACATCTGCCTGCACCGTCGCCGCGCGCTGGGCGGCTTCTGCCTGCCGCGCCAAGGGCTTGAGCTGTTTTCCCAGCTCATCGGTCAAATCTTGCAGGCGATCCAAATTGGCCTGCATGCCCGTAAGTTTGCGCTGGGCCTTTTCTTTGCGGCGGCGGTGTTTGAGGACGCCGGCGGCTTCCTCGATATAGGAGCGGCGATCCTCGGGGCGCGATTCCAGGATTTCAGAAAGCTTGCCCTGCCCCACGATGATGTGCATTTCCCGGCCAATACCGGAATCAGAAAGCAGTTCCTGGATATCCATCAACCGGGCCTTCGCCCCGTTGATTTCGTATTCGCTCGCGCCGTCGCGGAACATGCGGCGGGTCACAGAGACCTCGGAGTACTCGATGGGCAGGGCACCATCGGCATTATCGATGGTGAGTGTGACCTCGGCCCGGCCCAATTGCTTGCGGTCGCCTGTCCCAGCGAAGATGACGTCTTGCATCTTGCCGCCGCGCAGGGTTTTCGCGCTGGCCTCTCCCATGACCCAGGCAAGGGCATCGACCACGTTGGATTTGCCGGAACCGTTCGGGCCGACGACGGCGCAGATGCCCGGCTCAAATTTGAGAGACGTCGCCGACGCGAATGACTTAAAGCCTTTGAGCGTCAGCGATTTCAGGTGCATTTGGGATAGTCTAGCAAGCCGTTAAGACACGAGTTATAGCAAGCATTGGGTTGGCTATTAGCGCTCGACAAAGCCGCTTTCACCCTTCGCAGCCGCCCACTGCTCAACCACGAGATCGACGCTTCCCGGACGGCGGGTGGTGCTCGGTTCCTCTTGCAACAGTTCCAAGAGCTTCTCACACTCGGTGCGCGGGCCCTCAGCAACAACCTGCACGCGGCCATCTGCCAGGTTGGTCGCATGCCCAGCAAGGCCTAGTTCCAGGGCGCGCGAGCGCGTCCACCAACGAAAGCCCACTCCTTGCACGTTGCCGTGCACAAAGGCGGTCATTCTTTCCATGTCACTGCACCTTCCTCATTAATAGCGATATTAATAGCGATCGGTCTCGCCGCGATCGCGCAAGATTTTGCGATCAGCATCGCTGCGGCGGGTCACGGGATCAGAGCCGTCCCAGCACTCCACGCCGGGCACATCCGGAAGCATATCGCGGTGGAAGACCGGATCGATTCCCTTACTGCGCTGCTCGTTGAAGTTCTTTAGCAATTGAATGGCCACGCCGGATAGCGGGACAATGGCGATGATATTCAGGATCACCATCGTCGCCGCACCGGTATCCGCCAAGGCGAAGACCAAGGGCAAAGAACCGACGGCGCCGAACCAAACGAAGAACAGCACCACGAGGCGGAAGATTTGCAGCACCGTTTTATTGGTGGTGAGGTATTCCAGGTTGGCTTCAGCCAAGTAGTAGTTGCCCAAGATGGAAGAAAAGGCCAAGAAGAACAAGATGAAGCTGACGAAGTGAATTCCCCAGTGTCCAACCTCGGCGGACAAGGCCGCCTGCGTCAGGGAAACACCCTCGGCCTCTTCGCCGTAGGCAACTTCCGGGCCAAGCAGGATCAGGAAGGCGGTAATGGTACAGACCACGATGGTGTCGAAGTACACGCCCAAGGTCTGCACCAGGCCCTGCTTTACCGGGTGGGAGACGGTGGCGGTAGCCGCCGCGTTAGGGGCAGAACCCTCGCCTGCCTCATTGGAAAACAGGCCGCGCTGGATACCCTTCATCATCGCGGTACCGATACCCGCACCGGCGATTTCCTTAAAGCCAAGCGCGTGGCCGATGATATCTCCCAGCATGCCCGGGACCTTGTCAAAGTTCGTAATGACCACAAAGCCACCGATGAGCAGGTACGCCAGGGCCATAAACGGAACGACTACCTGAGTAATGTTCGCAATGCGCTTCACGCCGCCGAAAATGATGAGGCCCGCGGCAATCGCGATGATGATGCCAATGATAGATCCAAAGGTGGCATCGTCTTCGCGGCCGAAGGAAAAGGCCACGGCTTCAGCGATCGCGTTGGTCTGGAAAGAGTTATAGACCAAGCCAAAGGTAAAGACGATGGCAATAGAGAAAAGAACGCCGAGCGGGCCCCAGCCTAGGCCGCGCTTCATGTAGTAGGCCGGCCCGCCGCGGTACGTATCACCATTGCGCACCTTCCACAGCTGCGCCAGGGTGGATTCCACAAAGGCGGTCGCGCCACCGAGCAGGGCGATGATCCACATCCAAAAGACGGCGCCAGGCCCACCTACGGAGATGGCCACCGCGACGCCGGCCACATTGCCGGTACCCACCCGCGATGCCGCAGAAATGGTAAATGCCTTAAACGCGGAGATTCCCCCACTTCCTGCGCCCTCATCCTCATCGTCGCCTTTGGGGCGCTCGACGACGGCGCGCAGCATATCGGGTACCTTGCGAATCTGCACCACCGCGGTGCGAGCGCCAAATAACAGGCCTGCGCCGATGAGCAGCCAGGGCAGGATGTATGTCCACACGCCATCGTTAAATGTCGTGACGACATTTTCGAGAAATTCCATGCGAATTAATTTACTGCCTAAAGGTGCACAACGTGAATCTCACGGGTGCAGGCTTATTGACAGTGGGGGCAATAATGGCTCGAGCGTCCCCCGATTACACACCGCTCAATAGGTGTGCCGCAGCGGGAACATGGCTGGCCAGCGCGGCCATAGGCGGCAAGCGAGCGCGCGAAATAGCCAGATTCACCATTGACGTTAACGTACAAAGAATCAAAGCTGGTTCCCCCCGCTTTGAGGGCGGCCGACATCACGGTCTGCGCCGCGCTTAATAGCGCCACCGCGTCTTTCTGACGCAGCACAGAAGCCTTCTTGCGCGGTGAAATACGTGCTGCCCACAGCGCTTCATCTGCGTAGATATTGCCAATGCCAGATACCAGCGTTTGATCCAATAGCGCCGTTTTTGCCGCGGTTTTCTTCTGCCGCAGGCGGCGCGCGGCGCTGGCGATATCAAAATCGGGTTCCAATGGATCCAAGCCGATATGCGAAATCTTGGACCACGGCGCATACAGCCAGTATCCAAAGGTGCGCTGATCCACGAAGTGCAGCTCGGTGCCATCGCTGAGCTCTACCGTGATGCGGCGATGCGGGGAGTCGGTGTGGCCGATGCGCAGCTGCCCCGACATGCCTAGGTGAATAAAAAGCACGTCGCGGTGGCTATCCATCGGGTCCTCCCCCACGAATTCCAGCCACATGAATTTGCCACGGCGGGCGACCGCGGCGATTTCCTTGCCCACTATAAGGCCCGCGAGCGGCTCATCTTGGCCGCGGTTCGCCCGCGGGTGCGCAATGTCTACCGCCGTAATCTCTTGGCCCACGACGTAGGTTTCCACCCCGCGGCGCACCGATTCTACTTCGGGCAACTCTGGCATTATTTAGCCTTCTTTATGAGCGGTCCCTTGCACCAGCAACGGGGTTTCGCGCAGGGTTTGGCATGCCTCTTGCGCGGCCTGCTGTTCCGCTAATTTCTTATTGTGGCCCTGCCCGTGCCCCACGGTCAGCCCGGCGACGGTGGCAACCGCGCTGAAGGTTTGATCGTGTTCTGGGCCGGTAGCGGTTGCCGAATACACCGGCATGGGTGCCTTCAGCTCGGCACACAGCTCCTGCAAGGTGGTCTTCCAGTCCAAGTGGCGGCCACTGACGGAGGCATTATCGATCTTTTCCGCGAAGAGGCGCAGGATCACATCGCGGGCGGTTTCAAAGCCGTGCTCGCGATAAATGGCGCCGAAAATCGCCTCGGTGGTATCCGCAAGGATGGAATCCTTATCGCGCCCACCGGTGGACTGTTCACCCTTGCCCAGTAGGATATGCGGGCCTAGGTTGATTTCACGCGCGACATCGGAAAGACCATAGCGCGAGACGATGGACGCGCGCATCTTAGAGATATCGGATTCGGGGCGCGATGGATACATCACGTATAGTTTCGCGGCCACCGATAGCCCTAAGACGGCATCGCCCAAAAACTCAAGGCGCTCGTTATTAGGCAGGTGCCCGTTTTCATTGGCAAAAGAACGGTGCGTGAGCGCCAAGCGCAGATTGTCCGGTTCCAGGGCAACGTCGAGCGATTCCAAGAGCGGGGTGTGATCGACCGCCGCAAAGGTAGCTTCCCACGCCTCTTGCCCCGTTAGCTTCTTCTTGCGGCTCATAGGAATTTCTCCAGACCTGCCCAGCGCGGGTCTATCTTCTCCGCTTCCTCTTCTTCCCCGGAGATTCCGGTGGTCACACCCTCTGGGGTCTGGATATCGCAGCCGTCTTCGCAGACGGGGGCGAAGGGAAGATTCAGGCCGGCTTCATCGATAACCGCCTGGAGTAGATCCAGCTCATCGTCTTGGATTTCGGGAATTTCATCGCCCGAACCGGCATCGTCAGAATCGGCTTCATCGCCGCTGACAAAGGACTCATCGGCGGCAAAGACCTGAGTCACGTGCAGATCCAGCTGCGGGTGTAGCTCATTTAAGCAGCGCGCACATTCGCCCGTGAGAACACCGGAGATATCCGCATCAACCAACACCCCTGAGCCCAGCGGGGTCAGGGTCGCAGCAACGGTGAGATCTTCGCCTTTGGGGATGGCGATCATTTCCACGCCAATCCTTTCCGGTGCAGGGCCCGTCTGGGTGCGTTGTTCCGGCAGTGCGTCAGCGCCTTGGGCGTTTAATAAATCGCCCACATCGAACTTCAATGGAGATGTCATAACAGTTGGTAGTCTACCCTGCCTCGCAAACTCCGCGTAGTTGCTGGCATGACCGCATTTTCTGGCAAGAAACTGAAGGTTTGGGCATAAAGCGCTATGGCTTGCCGGTTTTCCCTTTCCCGCAGGCCGCGGCGGCCTTAGCCTGAAAGCATGACTTACAACTTGGCCGCGGCCTCAGGAGATTTGAGCGCTATCGCTCCTAGATTCGGAGTGTTGTGCTGCCTTCCCGCCACCTTCTTGGTCATTTCTGGGGCAGTCCTCCACCGCCTGCCCAAGGCTGACCACTCTGGCATCTACGGCGACAAGGGCCTGCGCCTGTCCTCCGCCCTTAGCCTCAGCATGTGCGCGGGGCTGATTGCCGGCGCGATTTTGGTCATCCCCTCCGGCCTCGACCTCACGGTGCTTACCGGCGCCCTCGTATTTTCCGCCAGCGCCGCCGCCATCACCTGGCTCTCGCGCGAAGCCCTTGCCTGCACGCTGCTTAGCGTCGGCGCCATGTTCCTTACCGCAGGCGCAGTTATTAGTCTTAGCGCGATGTTCTTCCCCCAAGACTTTATGAGCGGCTCGATGACCTCGCTAACCTCCTACTTCACCACGGCGCTAGTCACCTTCCTCTTCCCCGGCCTGGTCAGCGCAGGGATCGTGGCCTTCGTGGCAGTCCAAAACCAGCGCCCTCACCCTGCTACGAATGCTGCTGATGCCACGCTTGCCGATGCCCCCTCATCATCCCCCACGCCGCGCTACTCCACCTCGCGCAGCTCGGTTTAGCCTCCCACAGGCACAATGAGTCCTGCTACACGGTGACGCGATTTGAGCAAATCACCCGTGCAGCAGGACTTTCTTAAGCGTCGTGCCTTGTAATTTAAGCCTTTAGCGCTCGGTATAACGGCGCTCGTAACCGTCGTCGCCGCCATAGCGTGCAGCACCGGTACCACCGGTAGCACCACCGCGGGGTACGCCAGCGTTAGTGGACGGCAGGTAGTCGCCGCCGCGAGAGCGCACGCCTGCCCCTCCGCGCAGCGCGGAACGATCGGAGTTTACGGTGCGCAGGAGGCCGCTGAGGGAACTTTCAAATTCGCTGAGCTTGCTATCTACAAAGTCATCGCACTCCGTGCGCAGCCGGTTGGATTCGGTGTATGCGGTTTCCACGATCCGATTGGCTTCTTCGTTGGCGCGGCGGACGACCTCAGACTCGGAGACCAAACGCTCTTGTTCTTGGCGGCCCTCCGCCACCGAGCGCTCGTATTCCTCGTTTGCCTGCGCAATGGTGCGGTCTGCATCTGCGCGGGCTTGCTCAACTGTGGCCTGGGCGCGCGCCTCGGCATCGGCCACCAGCCGCTGGGCATGTTCTTCTGCCTGCGCGACCGTGGTATCGGCCTCTTGGCGCGCCTGGTTCACCATGTCAGTGGCCTCCGCAGACGCCTCATTAATGGTGTTATCTGCGCGCTCTTCGGCGCCGCGGATAATCTCGTCTTGCTTGTCTAAAACGTCCTGCGCGTCGTCGATTTCTACGGGCAGCGCGTTGCGCAGGTCATCGAGAAGCGCCAGCATCTCATGGCGGGGGACCAAGCAATTGGAGGTCATGGGAAAGCCAGAAGCCTGCTCCAAATGCTGAACTAATTCATCAAGGGATTCAAAGACACGGTACATGCTGGGAATTCTACAACGCAGCACCCTGCATTGTGTGGAGGGCGCGCCTTGGATCCTCAGGCCGGTGCAACGAAGGCCAAAGCCCTCTGAGTTCGATCCGTTTCCCGTGGGCGATTAACCCATTTTCCCTCC
This sequence comes from Corynebacterium sp. KPL2895, assembly GCF_040225815.1. NCBI lineage: Bacteria > Bacillati > Actinomycetota > Actinomycetes > Mycobacteriales > Corynebacteriaceae > Corynebacterium > Corynebacterium sp. KPL2895. The sequence continues at coordinate 104,528 of NZ_JBEHFY010000003.1, read as the reverse complement.
ACATACCCGCGGCACAGGCGCATACGGCCGCCGAGTCCTCGCAGCAATGCAGAAACTCCCCACCTCCTCGCGGATGCGGAGAAATGGGGAGCGTGGGTTAAGGGAGTTTAGATAACGCCCTGTGCCAGCATGGCGTCAGCCACCTTCTTGAAGCCGGCGATATTGGAACCAGCCACGTAGTCGCCTTCACGGTCGTATTCCTTGGCCGTGTTGTCGATGTTTTTGAAGATGTTGCTCATGATGCCGCGCAGGCGGTCATCGGTGTACTCGAAGGACCAAGAGTCGCGGGATGCGTTCTGCTGCATCTCCAGTGCGGAGGTTGCCACACCACCGGCGTTGGCAGCCTTGCCGGGTGCGAAGTTGATCTTGGAGTCCTGGAATACGTGTACTGCATCCGGCGTAGACGGCATGTTAGCGCCCTCTGCAACGTAGCGGACGCCGCCCTCGACGAGCTTCTTAGCGGATTCGCCGTCGAGCTCGTTCTGGGTTGCACACGGAAGTGCAACGTCTGCCTGGACATCCCAGATGTTGCCACCTTCGTGGAACTCCACGCCGTTGCCAGCTTCCTTGGCGTAGGTGGAGATGCGCTCGCGGCGAACTTCCTTGACATCGCGAAGCAGTTCAACGTCCACGCCATTCGGGGTGGAGATGTAGCCGGAGGAGTCAGACATCGCTACGACGGTAGCGCCCAATTCCTGCGCCTTTGCGGCGGCGTAGATGGCAACGTTACCGGAGCCAGACACGATGACCTTGGCGCCGTCGAAGGACTCGCCGTGGGTCTTCATCATTTCTTCGGTGATGTAGACTGCACCAAAACCGGTCGCCTCGGTACGTACCAAGGAACCGCCCCAGGTCAGGCCCTTGCCGGTCAGGACGCCGGACTCGTGCTGGGTGGTCAGGCGGCGGAACTGGCCGAAGAGGAAGCCGATTTCGCGGCCGCCGACGCCGATGTCACCGGCAGGAACGTCGCGGTACTCGCCGATGTGACGGTGCAGCTCGGTCATAAAGGACTGGCAAAAGCGCATAACTTCCTGCTCAGACTTGCCCTTCGGGTCAAAGTCGGAGCCACCCTTGCCGCCACCGATGGGCAGGCCGGTCAGGGAGTTCTTAAAGATCTGCTCAAAGCCCAAGAACTTAATGATGCCCAGGTTTACCGAGGGGTGGAAACGCAGGCCACCCTTGTACGGGCCGAGCGCGGAGTTGAACTGCACACGGAAACCGCGGTTGACCTGCACCTCGCCGTTGTCATCAACCCATGGGACGCGGAAGATGAGCTGGCGCTCCGGCTCGCACAGGCGCTCAACCAGACCGTAGTCTGCGTAGTGTGGGTCCTTATCCAGGACGATCTTGAGCGAATCCAGCACCTCGGACACCGCCTGGTGGAATTCCGGTTCACCGGCGTTGCGCTTGAGTAGCTTGTCGTAGTACTCAGAAATCTGGCTATCAACAGACATAGTGTATAAATCCCATTCTCGTGGAGTTTGACTAGCAGGAACTAGTTTCCTATCAATCTACCGATAATGCAAGTACAATTATTTCTCACTCCCCCACTTACCCGCTTTTACCTGCGACAATAAAGTTAAATATTTTCTGTAGAACGTTCGGATTCCTAGCAAAAAGCCGCCGCGCGGGTCGCGGGCTTTATAATCGCGGGCATGCATATTGTTGTCGCGCCTGACTCTTTTAAAGGTACCGCTTCTGCCACGGAAGCCGCAGCCGGAATCGCCAATGGAATCCGCCAGCACTACCCCAACGCCACTGTCACCACCTTGCCGATGGCCGATGGCGGGGAAGGCACCGCCCAAGTGCTGGCCCAGGCCGCCGCGGCGGGCGGGCAGGAAACCCAGACCATTACCCTGCCCACAACGGATGCGGTGGGGCGCTTGACCGAGGCGCAGTATTTCCTCGCTGGACACACGGCTTTCATCGATGTCGCCGCAGCCACTGGGCTGCCCGCGGTCCGCGACGCGCTCGATCCCCTCCACGCGGATTCTTATGGCACGGGCGTGCTGCTTGCCGATGCCCAATCCCGCGGCGCCACCTCCATCGTGCTCGGCCTTGGCGGCACGGCCAGCATTGACGGCGGTATGGGCATCCTTGCAGCCCTTGGCGCCGCCGCCCACGACGCACGCAGCTATGCCCTACCCAAGGGCGGTGCCCCGCTGGTGCAGCTCGATTCCATCGATACCGCGCAATTAAATATCAAAGCGGGCATGGTTGATTTCACGCTCTTGGCCGATACCCGGGCTAAGGCCATGCAGGCTGCCACCATGTACGGGCCACAAAAAGGCGCAGAGGGCGAACAAATAGCTCTGCTTGCCGGGGCACTGCTCCAATTGTGCAAGGTCACCGGCACAGATCCAGAGACGGAATTTACCGGTGCGGCAGGCGGCATTCCCATCGGGCTTACCTGGCTTTCTCGCACCCTATGGGGCACCGATGAGCACGCCCACGTCGTTTCTGGCGGGGCCCACGTGGCGAAGGCCCTCGGCCTCGCGGATGCCATTTCTCAAGCAGACCTCGTCATCACCGGGGAAGGCGCCTTTGATGAGCAATCCTTAACTGGCAAGGTCGTCGGCACCGTCGCGGACTTGGCGGCGGAGTCCTCTACCCCGGTCGGTATCATTGCCGGGGCCATCAATCAGGACACCGAGCACTTCACCGCGGAGCTAGACCAAGAAGGTGGGATGCCGGAGCAGCTGGCTAGGGCTGCCCGGGACATCGTCAAGCAGCTGGGCTAAGGGCGAATCTCGACCGTCCACGGAAAGATGGCCGGGCGCTCATGTGCCAATTCATCTTCCAGCAGCACGTGGTCCTTGGGCAATACAGCGTGCGGCGTGAGCAAGCGCGACAGCACCATAGCCAGCTGGTTCACAGATCCGGTCGCCCCCTCCACCGCAATGTTGTAACGGTGGGCGTGCGCGCCTTCTAAATCGCGCTCTTCATGTTCATCGCGATAATTTTGCTGCAGCTGTTCCTCCAAGCCCTCAGGGAATTGGGGATCTGCCGGGCGAGTAACCTCGGCGGAGGCAAGCGATCCGCCCGCTACCAGCTTATCGGTGGCAGTGGTAAAAATTTCCTCCACGCGGTCCGCTTGCTCATCTGGAACCAATACATCGAATTGAATAGTCGGCATATAGCTGACCCTACCCTAACCAAAAGGGATGAAAACTATGTCTTATTCCACAAACATCGCTTCCGTGGTCCACTCTGCGGATACTGACCTGGCGTGGCAACGGGATTTTTACGAAGATCTGCACCGCCACCCCGAGCTCTCCCACGAGGAGGAACGCACCGCGGCGCACATCCGCGCAAAGTTGGCGGCGTTTGATTGCGAAGTAGAAGAAAACATCGGCGGGCACGGCATGGTTGCTATTTTCCGCAACGGCGATGGACCCACCGCGCTCATGCGCGCCGATTTCGATGCCCTGCCGGTCAAGGAAGCCACCGGCGTGGAGTATTCCTCGACCAATGACTACATGCACGCCTGCGGGCACGACATGCACACCACCGCCCTGCTCGGTGCCTGCGCGCTTCTCGATGCCTCCCGCGACACTTGGGCCGGCACCTTCCTTGCCCTGTTCCAGCCGGCGGAGGAATCATCCATGGGCGCGAAATACATGATCGCCGATAACCTCACCGAGCGCATCCCCCACCCCGATATTTGCCTGGGCCAACACATCATGCCCGGCCGCGCCGGCACGGTACGCCATACCGCCGGCCCCATCATGGCCGGTTGCGATTCCCTGCGCATCCGCATCTTTGGCAAGTCCGCACACGCCTCCATGCCGCATAATTCCATCGACCCAACCTATACCGCGGCGATGATCGTCACCCGGCTCCAGGCCATCGTCGGCCGCGAGGTAGCCCCGCACGAGTTCTTCGTCATCTCTGTAGGCGAGCTGCATTCCGGCGATAAAAATAACATCATCCCGGATTCCGCCGAGCTCGTGCTCAATACCCGCTTCTATGATCCAGCCCTGGCAGAAAAAGTCTATGCCTCCTTAGAGCGCATGGTAAAAGCCGAGTGCGTGGCCTCCGGCTGCGAAAAAGACCCCACCTTCGAGTACTACGCGCACGGCGAGGTCACCGATAACGACGCCGCCGCCTACTCGCCCATCAACGAGGCCTTTAGGGCCACCTTCGGAGAATCATCCGTTACCGCCTCGCCCTCGACCGCTTCTGAAGACTTCTGTTACCTCCCGCAGGCATGGGGCGTGCCGTACGTCTTTTGGCACGTAGGGTGCACCCCAGATGCCGAGTTGGCCGATCCCCCGGTCAACCACCAGGCCAACTTCCTGCCGGATTACGAGCCCACGGTCAAGGCCTCCACCCAGGCCGCCCATGCAGCGGTGCTGGCGTACCTGGGCGCTTAACTCAACATAAAAAATCCGCCGCGTCCCCCTTTTCACTGGAGTTGGGGGCGCGGCGGCTTTTTCAGTGCGCTAGTCCTTGATAGTTTCTCCCAAAATGTGGCACTGAATCATGTTGGTATTGCCGGAGATTCCCGGAGGGGTACCTGCAACGACGACGACCAAGTCATTCTCGTCGTACTCGTCCAAGTCCAGCAAGTACTTATCGATGGCCTCCATCATCTCATCCGTGGACTTGACGTCAGGGCTCAAGAAGGTCTCTGCACCCCAAGTCAGCGCCAGCTGGGAGCGCACATCTTCATTCGGGGTAAATACCAGCAGTGGCAGGTCAGAATGTAGGCGAGCAACACGCTTTGCGGTATCGCCGGAAGAGGTAAAGGCAACGATGGCCTTGGCGTTCAGGCGCTCTGCAATATCGCGGGCGGAATAGGACATCACGCCGCGCTTGGTGCGCGGGACGTGCGCCAGCGGCGGGACCTGGCCATCGGTCTCGGAGCGCTTGACGATGCGAGACATGGTCCGCACGACGTTGTGCGGATCCGCGCCCACGGAGGTCTCGCCGGACAGCATCACCGCGTCGGCGCCGTCGAGCACAGCGTTGGCCACGTCGGAAGCCTCCGCGCGGGTCGGGCGGGAGTTCTCAATCATGGAATCCAGCATCTGGGTGGCCACGATGACCGGCTTCGCGTTCTCGCGGGAAATCTGGATAGCTCGCTTCTGGAAGAGTGGCACCTCTTCCAGCGGAACCTCGACGCCCAAGTCACCACGGGCAATCATCACGGCGTCGAAGGCCAAGATGATGGATTCGAGGGCATCGACGGCCTCCGGCTTTTCCAGCTTGGCGATGACCGGCACGCGGCGGCCTTCCTCGTCCATGATCTCGTGGACCTTGTCGACATCGGCAGGCGAACGCACGAAAGACAGCGCAATGTAGTCCACACCGAGTTGCAGGGCAAAGCGCAGGTCCTCAATGTCCTTCTCAGACAGCGCCGGCACCGAAATGCTCATGCCGGGCAGGGACACGCCCTTGTTATTGGATACGGGGCCACCCTCGGTGACCTCGCACACCACGTCATTGCCGTCTACTTCCTTGCAGACGACAGCGACCTTGCCGTCATCAATAAGCAAGCGATCGCCAGGCTTTGCGTCTTCTGCCAAGCCCTTGTAGGTGGTGGATACGCGGTCGTGGGTGCCTTCTACATCGTCTACAGTGATGCGGACGATTTCACCGTTATCCCATTGCTCTTCGCCGTTCTTAAAGCGGCCGAGGCGAATCTTAGGGCCCTGGAGATCGGCCAAGATACCTACGTTCCGGCCGGTCTTTTCGGTGGCTTCGCGGACCCACTTGTAATTGGCTTCGTGGTCCGCATGCTCGCCGTGCGACATGTTAAGGCGCGCGACGTTCATGCCGTCTTCTACAAGGCGCAAAATTCCGTCCCCGCTAGCTACCGCGGGGCCGAGAGTACAGACAATTTTGGTTCTTCTATCCAGCATTATTGGCCTATTCCATCGGGGAAATTGAACAACCCCCAACCTACTCCCTCGCGCGCCGACAGGCCACAATTTTTTGGCGCCTTAACTAGGGCAATCGGACACGATCACACATAACCGGTCATTAGCGGCCGCTTGCTGTACCCGAGGTGCCTTGAGCACGCGCTGTTCCCACGCGTTTCTCGTCTTCCTCGACGCCGTTTTCCGCAGCACTCTCGGCCTGCTCGCGGTAGTAACGCGGGTCGACTTCTGCTGGGGTTTCGGGGCCCTTGCGCTGCCTGTCCAGCAAGAAGAAGACGATGAGACCGGCGATAAAGACAACGGCGGAGACGATGAGGTTCACACGGACGCCAAAAATTTCGGTGGCTTCGTCAGATCGCATGCCTTCGATGAAAAAGCGGCCCAGCGTGTAGCCCACGACGTAGAGGGCGAATACCCGTCCGCGGCCCAGCTTCCATGCTTTGTGCGCCCACAACAGGAACAGGCACACCAGCACGTTCCAGATGAGCTCATACAAAAACGTTGGGTGCACTGAAGCGATCACCTCACCGGTAGAGTGCCCGGAAACCGGTGCGTATTCCCCCGCTTCATCGACGCGGTAGTAAATATCCAGCGCCCACGGAACGTCGGTCGGCCGGCCGTAGAGTTCCTGATTAAACCAGTTACCCAGCCGGCCAATGCCCTGGGCAAGGATGAGGCCAGGCGCCACCGCGTCCGCAAACGGTGCCAGGGGGATCTTCTTAATCCGAAACATTACCCACAGCGCTACGGCGCTTAAGGCGACCGCGCCCCAGATGCCGAGACCACCATTGGTGACCTTGAGGGCATCGACGGGATTGCAGGTATCGCAGAAGTACTTCTGGTTATCCGTGATGACGTGATAGATCCGCCCGCCCACGATGCCCGCGGGGATAACGACGATGGTTGCATCCCACACGGTATCGGGATTGCCGCCCCGGGCTGTGTACCTCTTCAACGTCATCCACATACCCACGAGGATGCCGGCGATGATGCACAGCGCATACGCATGGATTGGAATGGAGCCAAGATGCCACACCACGCCCTGCGGCGGAGAGGGAATATTTGCAAGATTCTGAGTATGCACGTAGATAGTGTGCCTTATCAGCGTGCCCTTGAGCTAGTTTGGGGTGATTTTTCCTAGGGACTTTTACGCGAGGGGCAGGCTGGGTGTTGGCCCGCAGCCACCAAAGAGCGTGCCAAGGCGGTGGGATCCTGAGCCGCCATGACGGATTCGCCGACCAGTACCGCATCCGCTCCGCGGGAGGCATAGTGGAAAAGGTTGCGGGCATTATTCACCCCGCCCACGGCGATGCGCAGGAGCGATTCCGGCAGCCCCGGGGCAATATCATTGAAGGCCTCCCGGTTGATCTCATCCGAGGCAAGGGACCACGCATTGATCGCGATGACACTGCTGCCGGCCTTGATGGCGCGGTTGACCTCCCCGCAGGTTCGCACCTCCACGATGGCGGTCATCCCCAGCGATTCCGCGCGGTCCAAGAGGGCTTCCAATCGAGCTTGTTCTAAAAGCTCGACCTGCAGCGGGATCGCATCGGCACCAAAGCAGCGGGCCTCGTGAATCTGGTACGGATCCACGATGAGATCGCGCGCCATCATCGGGATATCGATAGCAGCGCGCGCGGCCGCCATATCCTCAAGCGATCCGTTAAACCGCCGCGTATCCGTCTGGCAGGCCATCAAATGCACGCCGCAGTCCTCAAAGGTGCGAGCCCATTCGGCCATCTGCTCGGCCGAGCCCACGTGGGCGATTTCTCCGGTATAAGGAACGGCACGTTTAAGTTCAGTAATGACTGAACAACCGGGTTTTAAAAGGGCCGCGCGGGCATCGCGGGGAGGCTCCATGTCCCGTGAGCGCGCCTTAATATCTTGGAAAGAAACGCGGGCTTCGCGCGCGGCGACATCCTCTAACACCCCAGCGACCAGGTGATCGACGGCAATGGGTGTGGGCATGAGCACCTCCCTCCAAGCGCGATTAAAATCACACTTAGATTAACGCTATTCGGGGCGTTTCCGGAAATTGTGCTGCGCGAACGGGGCTATTTACGGCTCACATCAGTCGGGTCGATATCGCTATCGAGCGCGTCCCACATCACACGGCCGGAATCGGATGAGGTCTCCAAATCTTCCGCCAGCTTTTCTTGGCGGGCGGCAGGGGTTTCGTATTTGCTCGACGCCTTGACCTTGTCCTTGCCTGGGTTCTGGGCCAAGAGTACGGCGCCGAAAAATGCCAGTGCGGCCCCGATAATGGCGACGATGGGGCCGAGCTTGGTGATCTCCGTGGAAATGACGGTCGCCCAATCAGAAATTGCGGCAGAATCCACCGCGTTTTCATTTGCAGACGCGCCTTGCAATATTTTTTGCGCGCGCTCGGCATCGGCGCCGCTGGTCAGCAGGCTAATAGGACTCCACGCGGCGCCTGCGGCGGCGAGGGCGCACACGATGGCCACGATGCGGCGCCCCGTTCGGCGCAACGCTAGGCCCGCGAGTAAACCGGCGAGGAGGACCAGCGTCAAGGCCATAAGCTCTAGGGACCAGGCGGACCCTACGATCTCATTGGTTGCTGAGCCTGATTTATCGTCCTCGCTTACCGCTTTTACCCAGGTGCTGCGGGAAGAAAACCACAGCACTGCCGTGCCCACCGCGATAAGGAGTGGGCCAAGTCGCCTCGTCATTAGGAATCATCCCCTAAAAGAACTGTCGCATCGAAGCAGGTCCGGTCGCCGGTGTGGCACGCGGCACCGCGCTGACGCACGGTCAGCAAGATGGTATCGCCATCGCAATCAAGGCGCACACCAAGCACCTCCTGCGTATGTCCTGAGGTCTCGCCCTTAATCCAATACTCGCCGCGCGAGCGCGAGAAGTACGTGCCCTTGCGTGTGGCCAGCGTGTGGGCCAGCGCGTGGTCATCCATCCAGGCAAGCATCAGCACTTCGCCGGAATCGGCCTGGGCAATGGCTGGCACGAGCCCTTGCTCATTGCGCTTGAGCAGCGCAGCTATCTGTGGGTCTAGTTCAAAGTCTGCGGGATTGCTCATCGGCGCACCTCGTAGCCAGACTCTGCCAGGGCCTTTTTGACCTCGCCAATTTCTACCTCCCCAAAGTGGAAAATGCTGGCGGCCAGGACGGCATCGGCACCCGCTTCAACGGCGGGTGGAAAATCCGCTGCCGCGCCCGCTCCACCGGAGGCAATGACGGGAATATTCACTGTTTCCCGCACCACGCGCAAAAGTTCGAGGTCGAATCCGGCCTTCGTGCCATCAGCGTCCATGGAGTTTAAAAGGATCTCCCCTACGCCCAGCTCGGCGCCGGTCCGAGCCCATTCCACTGCATCGATGCCAGCCGATGTCGTCCCGCCGTGCGTCGTGACTTCAAACCCCGACGGTGCGTGCGCTGCGTCGGTGCGCCGTGCGTCCACGGATAAGACGATGCACTGCGAGCCAAAGACTTCCGCCAATTCGCGCAGCAGGTCGGGATTGCCTATCGCGGCGGTATTGACCGATACCTTATCCGCGCCAGTGCGCAAGAGCTCGCGGACATCGTCAACGCTGCGCACTCCCCCACCCACGGTGAGGGGGATAAAGACTTGATCGGCGGTGCGGCGTACCACATCGAGCATGGTGGACCGGCCGTGCTTGGAGGCGGAGACATCAAGAAAAGTCAGTTCGTCTGCGCCCAATTCTTCATAGCGTGCGGCTAATTCCACGGGGTCTCCTGCATCGCGCAGGTGAGCAAAATTCACGCCCTTGACTACGCGGCCTTGATCCACATCAAGGCACGGGATTATGCGAACGGCTACGGCCATGCGGGGCTTACTCCTTCACAGGTCGGTGGGGTGGGATTAATTTGTGTGGTGAGATAGGATTTCCAGGATTGTCTCGTGCACCTGCGGAGTACCAGAGACCATACCCCGCGACTTCACGGTCCACGGATTGCCCTCCGGATCCGTGACGATGCCTCCGGCTGCCTTGATAAGGAGCGCTCCCGCCGCGTTATCCCACGGGTGTGGCGAGAAATTGACGGCACCGTCAAAAACTCCCTGGGCAACGAAGGCATTATCCAGCCCCACTGAGCCCGTGATGCGTGGGCGCAAGCCGGTTTCGCGCAGCTCGTGGAATGCCGCGGTGGGCAGGTTGGAAAAACACCCCACGTGCCCACGGGCATCATCGAATTCTGGGGACTCCTCCCCTCCACCGAATCCGCCGAATGGTCCACCCGCAGAGCGCAGCGGCGATCCATCGCTGGCAACCAAGCGCCTGCCTAAAAGAGGAAAATCTGAGATGGCCGCAACCGGCTGGCCTTCGTGAACTAGGGCAACCAATATGCCGACCATGGGATTGCCCGCGGAATAATTTGCGGTCCCATCGATTGGATCGACCACCCACACGGTGTCATGGATGCTTCCGCCGGATTCCTCCCCATAGACCGGGATACCGGTCATCTGCTGCAAGATTTCGCGCAGCTGCTTTTCGATGGCCAAGTCCACCTCTGTGGCGAAATCGCCCCGGCTCTTAAAGTGGGCCGGTGGCGCCCCGATGCCGGATCGAAAGATGGGTTCGACTTGGTCAACGGCCGCCTCCGCGAAGGCCACCAACTCGCGCGGATCCATCATCGTTTACTCTTCCTCGGGGTCATAAGGATCGATGGGCACCTCTGCGGGAAGCGGCTCTACCTCTGCCACCGCCGCTAGCGCCTCATTCAGGCTGAAGTTTCCCTCATATAACGCCTTGCCAATGATGGCCGAATCGATGCCCTCATTTTCATACCGGGCCAGCTCGCTAAGATCTGCCAGGGAGGAAATGCCGCCGGAGGCGGTCACCTTGGCATCGGTTGCCATAGCTACCTCGCGCAGTAATTCCACATTGGGCCCAGTCAGCGTCCCGTCCTTGGACACGTCCGTTACCACAAAGCGTTGACACCCAGCGGCATCGAGACGCTCGAGTACCTCCCAGAGATCCCCGCCATCTGAGACCCAGCCATTGCCCTTTGTGCGCCACTCGCCATCTTCTAAGCGCACCGCCAAGTCCACGGCAACTTTCTCGCCATACTGCCCCAGGATCTTTTCTATCCACTCTGGGTTTTCTAAGGCGGCGGTGCCAATATTGATGCGGTTCGCGCCAGTGGCCAGCGCGCGCTCTACCCCGGCATCATCGCGGATGCCGCCGGTTAGCTCGACATTAATGCCGAGTTCTTGGGTAATCCCCGCCATCTGCTCGTGGTTGGAACCGCGATTAAAGGCAGCATCGAGGTCAACAAAGTGCAGCCACTGGGCGCCTTGGCGCTGCCACTCGAGTGCGGCGTCCCGCGGGGCGCCGTAGACCTTTTCGGTGCCGGCTTCTCCCTGATCCAAGCGCACGGCCTTGCCGCCAGCGACATCGACTGCGGGCAAAAGCGTAAAAGTCATGGTTTCATCCTACCTAGAGAGTCTGCATCCAGTTTTCCAATAGCTGCGCGCCCGCATCTCCGGATTTTTCGGGGTGGAATTGCGTAGCCCAGAGAGCGCCATTTTCCACCGCCGCCACGAAAGAATCCCCGGCGTGCGTGGACCAGCTCACCAGCGGCGGGCGGGTAATGACGGTTTCTAATTCCCAGCGGCGAACGCCGTAGGTATGCACGAAATAAAATCGCTCGCCGGCATTAAGTCCAGCAAACATAGCGCTGTCATCCGGCATCTCGACAGTATTCCAGCCCATATGCGGCAAAACGTCGGACTGCAGGCGCTCGACCGTCCCTGGCCATTCGCCGCAGCCTGTGGAGGGGATGCCGTGCTCGAAGCCGGCATCGAAAAGCACCTGCATGCCCACACAAATGCCCATGACCGGCCGCTCCCCTGCTAGGCGCTGGCCGATGACCCTTGGCCCATTCACTGCCCTAAGCCCTTTCATGCAGGCATCGAACGCGCCCACGCCGGGAACCAGCAGACCATCCGCCTCGAGGGCCTGATAAGGATCCGCCGTGACGGTTACCTCCGCCCCGACGCGCTCGAGGGCACGCTGGGCGGAGCGAATATTGCCCGCGCCGTAGTCCAATAACACCACTGATTTTGTCATGGGCTATACCTTACGCATTCGACGCAACCGGGTGCGGATATCGTTGGTATCGCTGATGCGAGTCCGGCCCAGGATGAAGTCCGCCGTGGTCAAGAGCAACCCGGCGATGAGGATCGCAACCCCCGCTCCGAAAGCACCGTCGTATCCGTAGCCTGCCACCATGGCACCGAGCAGGGTCGAACCCAAGCCGGTGCCACTATCGTAGAAAATATTCCAAATGGCCGAAGCCTCTGAAACCCGCTCGCGGGGCAGCCGGTCAAACATGGATAGCAAGGCCTCGTTTTGCGCGATACCGAATGCGCCACCAAAAAGAACGGCGCCGAGCACCAGCCACCAGATGGAGCTTTCCATAAACAGGGTCAGGGAAATCGTCCCGACGCCGATGATCGCCATGATCTGGCTTGGAATGTACAAGCTACCTGGGGCCCCCGTGCGGTCAGCGACCACGCCGGCGAAATACCGGAAGATCATCGCCGCGCCGCCCACGATGGAAAGCATGACACCGGCTAGGCTGGCGCCCTTTACGGCATCGAGCTCCTGCATTGCGGGGGACAAGAAAGAGGAAATGGCGCCGTAGCTCATGGAGAAAGTGGTCAAGGCCAGGGCCGGGACCAATACCAGCTTCCAGGTGGGAACGCGGATGATATTGACTTCCTCGTCATTATCCTTGGCCAAGGTAACCTTGATCTTGGGAATGCGCAGGCACATAGCAAAGCCCAAGAAGCCGATGAGACCGGCGGTGATATAGGTAGAGGCGTACCCTAGCGAATCCGCCATGAACAGGCCGAGCGGCAAGAAGATCATCTGCCCCAAGCCTGTAAATACACCAATCATGCCGGTGGCCTTGCCCAGCAGACGCACCGGGGAGAGCTCTGCAATCAGCGCGGATTCGGACACGGTGAGGGCACCGAAGCCCACCCCGCGCATGGCGGAAAATAGCAAGACGATCCAGGCGTCGGTGCCCAGCAGGTGGCCAAAGGCCGGGACGCCTAGGGTAAAGGCGGATAGCGCCATCACGCGCCGGTAACCCCAGCGGCGCAAAAGCCACGGGGACATGATCTGCGTGGCTACGGTAAAAGCCATAAAGATACCGGTGGATCCACCCGCCAAGGTCGCGGAACCGCCAGAATCAATGACGGCCAGCGGCACCACGGGAAGCAGGATGGACCAGGCGCCAAAGGCGGCTGCGATGGCTACCATCGTCGGCGTATAGCCGGGGACCTTCCAAATATTGGTCTCTTGGGACTCGCTCATTTACTAAAGCCTCCAACCATCCAGGCGATGGCCGCGGCCACGGTAATAACGGCTAAAAGCGCGGCGACGACCGTAAAAAACTTCGAGTCCTGCTGATACGCGGACCAAGCCCCTCCTACCAAGAGGCCTGCCACCAAAAACAGGATGAGGATCATAAACTGCACGGGCTACAGGGCTCCCTTCGTCGAAGGGATGCCAGTCTGGCGCGGATCTTGGTCCACGGCAGCGCGCAGCGCGCGGGCTACAGCCTTGTATTCCGCCTCGGTCACGTGGTGCGGATCGCGGCCGTAGCGCACGTTGACGTGCAGGGTAATGGCTGCGTGCGTGGCCAGGGATTCGAAGAAGTGGCGGTTAATCACCGTGGCATAGTGCCCGCCGATGATCTGCCACTGCAGGTGTTCCGGCTCGCCATTCATCACGAAGTATGCACGGCCCGAAAAGTCCACTACCGCCTCTACCAGCGCTTCATCCATGGGTAGTAATTGGGAGCCGAAGCGGCGAATCCCGGCCTTGTCCCCCACGGCTTCCCGCAGGGCCTGGCCTAGCACGATGGCGGTATCTTCCACGGTGTGGTGGGCGTCAACCTCCACGTCACCAGTAGCCTTTACCCGCAGGTCAAATAGACCGTGTGTGGCAAATGCGGTAAGCATATGGTCAAAGAACGGCAGCCCAGTGGAAATATCGCTTTTCCCGGTGCCGTCTAGGTCGATGGAAACGGTGATATCCGATTCCGATGTTGCTCTTTGGGCACGCCCCACACGGTTTGTCATATCTCACTCCTTTGAAGTATCCGCTCCTACTGTAGTCGCTAGCTTTTCCGCCGCAGCCAGAAAGGCCGCATTTTCTTCTGGCAGGCCGATGGTCACACGCAAGTACCCGTCGATCCCTACATCGCGGATGAGCACCTCTTCGTCCAAGAACTGTTCCCACACGCGGTGTTGGTCTGCAAAATTGCCAAAGAAAAGGAAATTCGATTCGCTCGGCATGACGGTATAGCCCATCTCGTGCAGGCGCCCTGCCACCATGTCGCGTTCGGCGGCGATGGTCGCCACGGTGGCGAGGGTATCTGCGCTGTGACGCAGGGCCACAGTGGCCGCTGCCTGGGATAAGACGGACAGGTGATACGGCAGGCGTACCAGCATGATGGCCTCCACAAAGGCCGGGTCCGCCACGAAATACCCCAAGCGACCGCCGGCAAAGTCGAAGGCCTTCGACATCGTGCGCGAGACCACGAGCTTGGTGGGGTATTTTTCTAACAGGCTCGTCGCAGACGGCGAGTCAGAAAACTCGGCGTAGGCTTCGTCGACGATGACGATGCCGGGGGCGGCATCGATAAGCGCGGCAATATCCTCCAGGCTGGTTACCCCGCCGGTGGGGTTATTTGGGGTAGTAACAAAGATGACGTCGGGCTGGTGCTCGGCCACCGCCGCCAAGGCGCGCTCCATGTCGATGGTGAAGTTCTCATCGCGCGGGCACTCGATAAAACGCGTGTGGGTACCAGCAGAAAGGATCGGGTGCATGGAATATGACGGCGTAAATCCCAGCACGCTGCGCCCGGGTCCGCCGAAGGCCTGCAAAAGCTGTTGCAGGATCTCATTGGAACCGTTGGCTGCCCAGACCTGCTCGTAGGTGACATCCACTCCGGTTTGCTGCGAAACGTAGCGGGCTAACTCGGTGCGCAGTTCGACCGCATCGCGCTCTGGGTAGCGGTTGAGCGAGCTGGCGCAGCGGCGGACCTCGTCCACGAGGGCATCGACAAGCGCGGGCGAAGGCGGGAAAGGATTCTCGTTAGTATTGAGTTGGTAGGCCACCCGCAGCTGCGGGGCACCGTAAGCGGTCTCGCCGCGCAATTCCTCACGCAGCGGTAGGTCATGTAGCTGGGCCATTTATTTCTCCTCGAATCGGGCTCGAATGGCCTCCCCGTGGGCGGGAAGGCGCTCGGCATTAGCAAAGGCAATGACGTTGGGGGCGATTTCTTCCAGGGCGCCGCGGTCATAATCGATGAGATTGACCGGCCGGAGGAAGGTGTGGGTAGAAAGCCCAGCCGAAAACCGCGCCGTGCCCGAGGTAGGCAGCACGTGGTTGGAACCGGCCGAATAGTCCCCTAAAGGCACCGGGGAATACGCCCCGACGAAGATGGCGCCGGCATGGTTGATGCGCTCTGCCACGGCGTGCGGCTCCGCTGTGTGGATTTCTAGGTGCTCGGCGGCATAAGCATTCGCCACCGCGATGCCCGCGTCCACGGAATCCACCAGCACGATGCCGGATTGCTCACCGGTTAAAGCCTCGGCGGCGCGGGCGGAGTTCTCCGTCGCCGTATAGCGGCGCTCAACCTCCTGATTTACCTGCTGGGCCACGCTTTCCGATGCCGTAATTAACACGCTTGCCGCCATCGGATCATGCTCCGCCTGAGAGATGAGGTCATAGGCAACGTAGACGGGATTTGCGGTCTCATCCGCCAAAATGGCGATTTCGGTCGGGCCAGCCTCCGCATCGGTGCCGACCACCCCGCGCACCGCCCTTTTCGCCGCCGCGACAAAGATATTGCCCGGCCCGGTAATCATGTCCACGGGCTCTACGTCTTCGTCCGCATCGCCGTAGGCCAAAAGCGCTACCGCCTGGCCGCCACCAACGGCCCAGACTTCCTCCACGCCCAGCATGTGGCACGTGGCCAAGACCGTAGGGTGTGGCAATCCTCCGTGATCTTTTTGGGGCGGGGAGGCGACCACCAAGCTGGAGGCACCGGCCTCTTGCGCGGGCACGGTATTCATGATGACTGAAGACGGGTAGACCGCCTTGCCGCCGGGAACATAGAGGCCAACGCGCTCGATGGGGCGGAATACCTCTGTCACGGTGGCGCCGGGTGCCAGCTGCGTCGTGTGCGGATCCGGCTTTTGGTCAGCATGCACGCGGCGCACTCGCGCAATGGAGGCCTCGATGGCCGAGCGCACCTGGGGATCAAGATCTTCGGCGGCCCGCTCCAGTTCCGCCTGGGGCACGCGCAGGGACGACGGGCGCACCCCATCGAATTGCTCCCCATAATCCAACGCCGCTTGGACGCCTTCGTCGCGCACCTTATTCACCATCGGCACGACGGTGCCCATAACGGAATTGACATCGGTGCCACCGCGCGGAAGGACGCGGCGCAGCGTGGCGGGGCGGAGCTGTTGACCGCGGAGATCGATGGTTCGAAGCATTCCTGGCTCACTTTCTGGTTGATCACCGTGGGCTATATCTGTAGACAAACCAATATACTATCGCCCAAAGCGCCGCGGGGACACCCTCTTGAACGATAGACTCAGATCAACTTTCAGCGAAGGCGAGTGTGCGGTGCATGATGATCGAATTTGAATCCACCAGTCTTGAGCGGCACCTGCGCGCCATCGTCCGCGAGCTTGATTATTCCTATTGGGCGCTACCTACTGGGGAACTCGTCATTTCCCATGGGCAGGAGGGGTCCACGCTGGTATTTGTATCGCAGGCCGACGATGTGGTTATCCACCTGCACACCACTCTGCGCGGCGCGGTTGACTTGGGCGAGGCCGCCGCGCTGTCCCGATTTATCACCGCGTGGAATGCCGATTGCCTCTACCCCACCGCCGTGCTGGACTATGACGAGGCAGGTTCGCTAGTGCTGAGTGGGCAGAGCCACTTCAGTACTGGAACTGCACCAACGCACGATCAATTGGCCGCTTTTGTGCCCGCCGCACTCAACGGCGCAGAGGTACTCATCAGCGTGGCGACGCGCGAGTTTCCCACCCTGGCCCAAGAACCAGAACTTGTGCTCGCTCCAGACGATGCCGCTATACAGCCCGCGTTCACTTTGGATCTCCTTGCCGCCGCTCTGCCACAAATAGGCATCGACCGCTTCCATAGCGATGGGGAAATCTGCCTATTTGCCCTAGTCAATTCCATCGCTTGCACCTTTACCCTCGACTCTGGGCCAAGCCTCATCATCACAGGCCGGTGGGATCTGAATGCGGATGAGGACGATTTCACCCGTTTGTTTTTGATCTGCAATGACTGGAACCGAGCGAACCACAGCGCCACGGCCTACTGCCGCTCCACCGACGACGGCCTCCATATCCATGTCGATGTGCCGACCCTGACCGGGGCGGGCCTTAACCAAGGCCAACTGCTGCGGGTTTTAAGCCACAGCCTCGATGCGATCCTGCACGCAATCGATGACATCGCGCGAGAATTCTGTGGCAGCTCCCCGGTTAAGTGGGCGTAACTACTTCACGTTGCGCACTGGCCTCTTGAGCGGACTCATTGCCGGCAGCTTCCCAGTCCGCGTCGGAGCTAATAAACGCGGTACACCAGTAGGAAAACATGGCCAAAAATGGGGCTACCGCCCAGGCCACGGCCGGCGAAAAATTCGGCGCAAATTCCACGACGTCCCCTGGGTTCTCCGGCGGGTGCGTTGCGGTGATGCCACCAAAGACGTAGAAGGAAGCCGCACCGGTAAGCGCGCATAGCCCTACCCACAGCATCATCGAGAGACCGCGCCCGCGGCGCTGGGAAAATGCAGCCAGTCCGAGGCACAGCCCCAAGAAACCCGTGACGAGTGCAAAGGTCATAAACGCGACGAATTGTGCGTTGCCCACCGCTTCAATGGCGTAGCCGCCACCGTCAACAGCATGCCCGGTCATCGTAGGGCGCATAAACCCCCAAAGCGCGCCACAGATGCCGAAAACGAACAGGGAACACGCCAGGAGCCCCGCACCGAAACCGAGAGTGCGGGGCAAGCGAGCTTGGCGGAAAGACAATTTAGTTACAGAAGGTCCAGTTACCGTCCTCGCGGCGGAAACGAACGGTGGAGGTATCGGTACCTTCCGGGTTCGACACGCTCACGGTAGCGGAGGCATCATCGCCATTGACCACAACGTCATTGATCGATTCCAGCTTGGTGGAGGTAGGGATGGCCTCTAGCTGGTTGGCAAACTCGTTAATCTTGGCATTGCCCTGGCTTTGCTGGCGCATGGAGTTTGCGTATTCCGCAAAGGACTGGTTGGGCAGGCTATCGACGTAGTTGAGGTACTGCTGAAAATCCCCGGACTCGCCTTCGCGCACGGCCTTGCAGGCATGTGCTGGCATGTAGCCAAAGTAGTCCTTGACATTGTCAATCTCATGCTGTCCGCGCACCAACTGCTCAATGGCCTGCTTATCGCCATCGCTTGCTTCGTGCCCACCTTCAATGGGCTTGATGTCCTGGGCGTTGGCGAAGGGATCGTCCCCATTCTCAATGGGGTTTGCGTTGGCGCCCGCATTGCCGCCTTCTTCACCCTTCTCCTTAGGGTCCTCGGCGGCCTTTTTCTTGTCCTTTTCTTCCTTCTTGTCCTTATCGGCGTCTTTGTCCTCAGACTTTTTCGCCGATTCCTTCGCGGAGGTCTCAGAGGACGTGGTAGCAGGCGAAGACGACGTGGTCTTCGTCGAATCGTCCTCATCGTCCGAGCTACATGCAGCTAAGGCAAGCGGGGCAACCATAGCGACCGCGAAAAGGGACTTCTTTGCAGGGGTCAAAAAGGACAAGGGAGAGCTCCTGAATCAATCTTTCGAATGCGAAGCCGCCTCACGACGGGTTCTGTTGTCCCCGCAATCCTAACAATGCAAGTTTGCAAGAGACATTATTGCAGTCTTAAAAGTACCTGTGAGCTATTCCTTGCCGCGCTGAAACACGTACAATTTCCACTGTGCAACTACATCGCGAGAGCATCATCGAGGCCGCCACGACCCTATTGAATACTTATGGGCTTGCCGATGTCACCATGCGCCGCGTCGCTTCCTCCCTCGGCGTTGCTCCAGGCGCATTGTATTGGCACATCGCCAATAAGCAGGCGCTCATTGCCGCTCTTGCCGAAGATACTATCGCCCCCGTCGCCGGCTCCACGCTGGAAGAGATTAGCCTGCACCTGCGCGAATTGCTCCTGGCCCGCCGCGATGGAGCGGAGGTTGCCATAGCTGGGCTCTCCCAGCCTGATTCCCCGGCATGGGATCACCTCGTCGCGCAGTTTAGCTCCGCCACCTGCCCTGATTTCGATGATACTGCTCGCAAGGCCGCTGCCCTTTCTGCAGTTCACCTCGTCCTAGGCGCCACGCTGCTCGAGCAATCTCAGCGCCAACTGCTAGAAACCACCGGCGGGACCACCGCGGCCGACTATCGCGCCGATTTGGTGCATGGCGTGCAGATTATCAATGCCGGTTTGCAGCACAGCGG
Source organism: Corynebacterium sp. KPL2895 (assembly GCF_040225815.1). Taxonomy (NCBI): domain Bacteria; kingdom Bacillati; phylum Actinomycetota; class Actinomycetes; order Mycobacteriales; family Corynebacteriaceae; genus Corynebacterium; species Corynebacterium sp. KPL2895. The sequence continues at coordinate 85,108 of NZ_JBEHFY010000003.1, read as the reverse complement.
GGCGGATTAAAACTCTTCACCCCCGCGGCGGATTTCCCATCAGCACAAGCGAGTACGATCTCTGTGCAGCAGCCCTCTTTAGATTGTCACCTCAGAAGAAAGGCCATTTTCGTGTCGTATCCCGCGCATGGCGTATTCATCGATGTCACTGCGGAAAAAATCGTGCTTCACCGCAGCCTGCTCTCCCGCAGCTTGGGCGCGCCTGTCACCGCAGAAATCGCGCTCGATGCCATCGATGACCTGCGCGTCCACGAACCCACCGCCACCGGTTTTGGTTCGCTGTCCCTAGGCAGTGCCGGCAGCATTGCCTTCGCGCCGCACCAGGATCCCCACCGCGTGGCGCGCGCCATTGAGGCGGCACAAAAGGGCTACGCACCGCCGGAAGCAGCAGCCGCTCCCGAACCCGCAGCAGCTACAACCCCAACCGCTAGCGAAGAAAACCCAGGGCTTGATTTCGTTGCGGTAGATGTAGAAACCGCCAATGATAATTGGGGATCCATCTGCCAGATCGGCGCCGTGCGTTACCGCGATGGCCAAGAAACCGCGTCCCAGTCGTGGCTGTGCACCCCTCCCCCAGGTTTGGAGCACTTTGCCGAAATCAATATCTCCATCCACGGGATTACTGCCGCCGATGTCGAAGGTGCCATGCCCTTTGCCACAGCGGCCGCAGAGCTCTTTGACTTCATCGGCAGCGATGTCATCGTCGCGCACAATGTCCAATTCGACTCATCCGCGCTGCGCTCCGGGTTGCTGGCAGCCGGCGCCGATGTCCCCACCATCCCGCTGGCCTGTTCGCTCGCTTTGTCCCGCGACGCTTCCAAGCAAGGTGTTATCTCGGTGGCCAACCACAAGCTTCCCACCGTGGTGAAACACCTAGGCGGTGCCTCTTTTACCCACCACGATGCCACCGAGGACGCCCGCGCAGCCGGCACCATCATCACCAGGCTGGCCCAACGCTTCGGGCATACCGGAAGCATCACCGATCTCTTTACCAGCCGCGAGTTTCGCCTCGGCTGCCTCGGATCCTCGGCCATCCTGCCGGTCCTGCGCGCGCATACTGCGCCCACCTCCGGCGACGATCTGGGCGCCGGCACCGATTTCCGCGATTCCACCCGGTCCGCGGGAACCAGCAAGAAGTCGGCTTCCTCCAGCCGGGCACCGTGGCAGGCCGTTGCCACCCCGGATACCATCCCGGATCCCAATCCCGACGCCGATCCTCAAGGCGCACTCTACGGCCAGCACGTCACCCTGACCGGCGATTTCGATCCATACGATAAGGGGCTGCTGTGGCAGGGCATCGCCAAGCGCGGTGGGCAAGTGGGCAAAAACGTCACCAAGAAGACTACGCTGCTCGTCGTCGGCGAATGGGCGAAGAAGACCTCCAAGGAAAAGCGCGCCGAAGAGCTGCAAGAAAAGGGCCAGGACATCACCATGTGGACCGGCGCCCAGCTCTTTTCCGAGCTGGAGCTCGACGCCGAGCCGCCTTTTTAAACCCGCAGGGAACCACCCGGCCATTTCTCCAGTCCTATAAGGGCGGATACGCACTACCTTGGAGAAATCGCCATGACCCTTACGCTCGACGCACCCCGCCCCACCACCACTAATTTGCTGCCGGCGCTATTCGCGCGGTCGTGGATTAAGCACCAGCGGCTTTCCGATGACGGCTTTTGCGACTCCCTCGCCACCATCCAGCTCTCCCCCAACCTGTCGATGGCGCTGGTCTTTCCCGGGCAGCGCACTTTTCGCCGGCTCAGCCACCGCGGCCTCGCGGACCTGGATGTCTCGACCCGCCAGGCGTGGAATTGTGCCTCGCTGAATCTGCAGCGCTCCGCGCTCGACTCGCAGGGCCTGCGCTTTTGGACTCGCCCTGCCCACTGCGCCCTGCCTGCCGCAGCGCCCTATGGCGGCCTGCAAGTCCGCTCCCACGGCGCCCCGATTTCTTCGTGGTTAGCGCACCCAGAAACCTTCACCGTGCTGGATAAACACATGCGTCGCCTCATGCGTTCGCATTCTTTGACCTACCTGGTGCCGGATTCCGCGACGGTTTTTGTCTTCGCCCACCTACCCGATGAATATGCCCGCGACCTCGCCCACACCGCCGCCGAACAACTTCCCCGCCATCGCACCGTTTTACATTCGCGCCCGCTAGTATGGTCTAACGGATTTCCCCGCGAATTATGAGAGGAGCACCATGGCGGAAAGCAGGATGTCGCGGCTGAGCAATCAGTACCATGCCTGGACCCGCAGCCACCCCACGGCGGCGGAGGATTTTCGCACCGCCATCGAGGATCTGCTCAATGACGCCGGCATCATCTTTGACCGGGTATCCACCCGCGTCAAGGCGTGGTCCTCACTCAAGCGCAAGGCCAAGAAGCGGGGCGAGGGCGGCGATTTTATCTACCCCACCCCGTGGGATGATATCCACGATGTCATGGGCGTGCGCGTCACCTTGTACCACTCCACCACCATTCCCAATGCGCTAGACGTGCTGGGCGAGTCCTTCAAGGTCGTGCGCTCTGTGGATAAGGCGGCCGAGACCCGCATTTCCGGCGGCTTTGGGTACGGCTCCCACCACCTGGTGCTCACCGTGACCGACGATAGTGCGGCGGCCATGGAGGAGCTCGCCGATTTCGTGGGCTGGACCTTTGAGGTACAAATTCGCACCGTGCTGCAGCACGCATGGGCGGAATTCGAGCACGATATCCGCTATAAGCAAGGCCCTACCCCGCCCTCGCCTGAGGTGGACCGCCTATTTACACTGGCCGCCGGCCTCATCGAATTAGCCGATCAGCAATTCGATGAGATCGCCGCGCTCAAAGCCCCGCGCACGGAGGCGGATACGGACGTGGAGCTTACCCCGGAAACCTTACCTGGCGTCCTGGCCATCATTTTGGGCAATCGCTTCCCGCTTTCACGCTCGGAGCACTACCGCTTCCTCGCGGAAATCTTGGAGGAAAACGATATCCGATCCTTAGACCAGCTCGAGCAGCTGCTTGACGATGACGCCATTGCCCACGTCCACGACACCATGCGCTATCGCTTTCGGCCCGGCCAAGTGCGCCTTATCGATGATCTGCTGCTCAATAAGTTTGGCAAGCAGCACATCGAAGCCACCGCTGAATCTGGCGACCGCGCCGGCCGGCGGCGCCGCCTGAACGCGCGCCTTAAGGCGCTGCGCGCAAACTCTTAGCGGAATCCGCCGCGGAATTTTTCCATATCGCGGCGTTCCTTCTTCGTCGGCCTACCCGCGCCGCGGGGGCGAACCGGCACCGCGGGCTGGAATTCCTTGGGCGGTGGTGGCGGCGCGTGATCGGTATAGCAGGTGCGCGCCACCGGCGCGCCCACGCGCTTAGCGACGGTAGCCAGCACCTCCAAATCGTGCTCGTGGTGGTTGCGCCACACGCGCACCCTATCGCCCGGCACGACTTGTTGGGCGGGTTTTACCGCTTCACCGTTTATTTTCACGTGCCCGGCGCGCACCGCGGTGGCTGCGGCGGATCGGGTTTTGAACATGCGCACCGCCCATACCCAAGCATCAATGCGGACGGGGCGGCCGCTTGGCTGCGGGGTAGGCATTAATAATTATTGTGGTTCTCGTTGACGATTTTGCGGATCTTCAACCAGTTATATCCACCGCCTACCACGGCGATGATAAGGCCCAAAATCATCCAAGCGGCAAAATTAGCAGAAAGCACACCTAAAACGACTCCTGCGCCGACACCACCGGCAACGGAAATAACGGCGTTGCGGGAGTGCTTGCGCACCTGCTGCTTACGCTGCGCAATGGGGTTATTCGGTCGCTGCTGCATAGTCATGACCGAGATCCTACCTCAACCCAGGCAGAACCTGCTTCGCGCGCGCTGATTTCACCTTGGGAAAGCGCGGCGAGCATAGCCTGGAGCTCATCGAGCCCACCCGGGCGCACGGCGACCGTAAAAGTCACGGCTGCGCCGTATTCGGTGTCGGTAATATCGATGCCGCGCCCGCGCAAATCCGCCTCGAGACGCCCGGCCGTGGCGTGCGGGCATTCCACCGTATAAAGCTCCCGGCGAGCCCGGGTGACCGCCTCGACCTTCTCCATGGCCTCGCTAACCGCCCCGCCATAGGCATGCACGAGGCCGCCCGCGCCCAACTTGATACCGCCGAAGTACCGCACGACCACCGCACAAATATCAAGCATTCCAGAGCCCTTTACCACATCCAGCATGGGCTTTCCGGCCGTCCCGGAAGGCTCGCCATCATCGGAGGAACGCTCCACGGGGTTCGCATCGTCGACGTGGTAGACATATGCGGAGCAGTGGTGGCGGGCATCGGGAAAGCGCTGTCGGGCGGCATCGATAAACGCCCGTGCTTCTTCCTCATTCGTCACCCGGCCGATCAAGGTGATAAACCGCGAGCGTTTGATCTCAATTTCGTGCTCCACCTGGCCGGTGGGACGCCGATACGAATCGCGCATTAGGCCACCAAGAAATCGTACTCGGGGGTATTCGGCTGCAGGTGCTGCACCGAAATCTTGGACTCAGCCATCCGCTCCTTCAGCCCTGCCAGGTCTTCGGCGCGGCTAAGCTGAATGCCCACCAGCGCGGCACCGGTCTCGCGGTTATTGCGCTTGAGGTACTCGAAGAGCGTGATGTCATCGCTGGGCCCCAGGATTTCAGACAAGAAGTGGCGCAGCTGGCCCGGTTCCTGCGGGAAATTGACCAAGAAGTAGTGCTTTAGGCCGCGGTGCACCAGCGAGCGCTCCATGATTTCGGCGTAGCGCAACACGTCATTATTGCCCCCAGAAATCACGCAGACCACCGTCGAACCCGGCTCCAGCGGCACCCGCTGCAGCCCAGCCACGGACAGTGCACCCGCGGGCTCGGCGATAATCCCCTCATTTTGGTACAGGTTGAGCAGGTCCGTGCACACCGCCCCCTCAGAGACCGTGTCCCAGTGCAGGCGCTCTTGGTTGGCCTCCAAAATCTTATACGGCAGCGAGCCCAGGCGCTTGACTGCCGCGCCATCGACAAACGGATCCACGCTGTCTAGTGCCACCGGCCCGCCGTTGCGGAAGGCTGCTCTTAGCGATGCCGCCCCTTCCGGCTCCACTCCTACCACCTTGGCGTGCGGTGCCATATCCGCCATATAGGAGGTGATGCCAGAAATCAGCCCGCCGCCGCCGACGGGCACGACGATGGTGTCGACCGAGGCGCCCTTTGCCGAAAGCTGCGCCAAGACTTCCGCCGCGACAGTGCCTTGGCCGATGATGGTATCGCGGGCATCGAAGGGCTCGATGAAGGTGGCGTGGCGCTCGGCGGCATCGGCATGCGCGGCGGCCGCGGCCTCGTCAAAGTTGGCACCCACGACGACGAGTTCCACCTGGTCTCCGCCGTGCACGTGGATGCGGTCGCGCTTTTGCATGGGTGTGGGCTCTGGGACGAAAATCTTGCCCGGAATCCCCATGGTGCGGCAGGCATAGGCCACGCCTTGTGCATGGTTGCCAGCCGATGCCGTCACGATGCCCCGCTCCCGCTCCTGCTGCGACAGACTGGAGATGCTATTGAGCGCACCGCGAATCTTATACGAGCGCACGTCCTGGAGATCTTCGCGCTTTAAATAGACCTCACAGCCCGTTTCCGCAGAAAGCCGGGGGCAATACTGCAACGGCGTCGGCGCGATTTCGGAGCTGATGCGTGCCTGCGCCTGCTGGATATCGGATGCGTGGATGGTCGATTCAGTCATGATTGCAGAGTCTACCCGCCCTACCTAGTGCTCGACCGATTCACCTATATTTCATTCCGGTTTAGCGCAACGGTTACGTGGGATCGAGATAATGGAGTGCTCCACAAGAAAGGACTCTCTCTATGTTTAAGCGCACCTCCATCGGCATGGCCGCCTGCCTTGTGCTCAGCTGCGCCCCTGCTGCCAACGCGTATGGGCCCGACCCCCGAAAAGTGGACACATCGGGGGCTAGCTATGCTGCTGTGGTCAGTATAGCCGAAGACTTGGTTTCAAAGACATCAGGCGCTACGAGATTGCACCAGGAGTGCCGCCGGCGCGTGTTATAGCGCATGCACCACCGGAAGACCTCTTGGCGACAGGTAATTGGGTTGTCAAAGACTTTCCGATCACGTAGCACTTCACGTTTTAAGGTGGCGTTAAATGACTCTGCCAGGGCATTATCGGCACTAGTTCCCACCGCTCCCATGGACTGGCGGACACCTAACGACGAGCAGTAGTTCCTAAAGGTTTGTGAGGTGTACACACTGCCGTGATCAGAATGGAAAATAGCCCCGTCAAGACTGCCGCGCACGTCGTGTGCGTGGGCTAGGGCATCGATGACCAGTGAGACACGCATGTGGTCTGCGAGTGCATAACCTGCAAGTTTCCGTGAGTAAGTGTCACTGACTGTGGCCAAATACATGTTCTTGCCGCCCTTACACGGCAGGTATGTAATGTCGCCGACATACACACGATTCGGCTCGTTGGCGGTGAATGTACGGCCTAGTAAATCCGGCATGACACGGTGACCAGGCTTGCGCCGGGTGGTGATGCATCGACGCCGTTTGCTAAAGCCTTTTAGTCCCATGGTTTTCATGATGCGTGCAACCTTCTTGTGATTGACCGGGGTATACGCCAGGTCTTCCTTAAGGCTTGCGGCGATGCGTTTAGCCCCATAAAGACCATGCTCATCATCGAAGATGGTTGTGATCCTTGCACCAATAAGACCGTCAGAATATATCTTTAACCTGCGCTTTTTGCGGGTGCTCACCCACTTGTAAAACGAGGAACGATTCAGCTTTAAAACGTGGCACATCCGCATAAGCCGAGTATTCGGTTCGGTGGTCATCGACAAACTGGAAGCGGATCACCAGTGAGTTGCTTTAAGCAAAATATTTCGCGGCCTTACGCAGGATATCGCGTTCTTCGCGCAGCTTAGAGACTTCCTTTTCCAGCTGGCGGATTCGCGCAGAATCATTCGCCGCTTGGGCTTTATCATGCACTGCTTTTATGCGGGCACGTTTGCCGGTGCCGTACTTTTTGACCCAAGCATGTAGCGAGGCTCGATTGATACCGAGCTCTGCTGATGCTTTGTTCAGCGAGAGGTCCTCATTGTTCTCATAGAGGGCTACGGCATCGCGTTTGAACTGTTCTCAGTACCTGGACATGGTGGTAGATTACCAATCTTGCCAGCTCGACTGGGCTGGATATCAGGTGTCCACCAAATGGGGGTCAGGTCCCATATCGTCGATAATGTTGTAGAACACTCCGCCGACAATGCTGCGGTAAGGCTAAGCCCCATCGGCTCCTATGAGGCCGGGGTGATCGGCAAATCAGCAGCGGAAATCGTGGCCTACCACGCCGCCTCCCAGCGTATTCTCACGGTGAATGCGCAATCGGGCAAGGTGGATATACTGGACGCCTCCGACCCCACCAATCCTAATAAGGTTGCTGAGGTCTCCGCCGGCGGCGATAAGGAGATCAACTCCGTGGCGGTGCGTCCCGATGGCCTCGCCGTCGCCGCCGTGCAGCAGGCAGACAAGACCGAAAACGGCGAAGCCTTGATTTTCGATGTTACTTCCGCCGAAGAGCTTGGCCGCGTGCCGCTCGGCGCGCTGCCAGATAACGTGCACATCACCAAAGACGGTGCCTATGCCTTGACCGCGAATGAGGGTGAGCCCTCCGATGAGCTCAACTCCGACGGTACCGAATACGCAAAAGACCCAGAAGGAACCGTGTCCGTCATTTCCCTGCCAGACGGCGTTGCGGCCCCCTCTGTTGCCGATGTTCGCACCGCCGATTTCCGCGCCTTCGATGGCGCAGATGCAGAACTTGACCCGTCCATTCGCGTCTTCGGCCCAGAAAACCACCACAACAAGCCTTCGCTTGACTTTGAGCCGGAGTATATTTCCTCCGCCGATGGCAAGGCGTATGTCACCTTGCAAGAAAATAACGCTATCGCAGTGGTCGATATTGCCTCCGCCACCTTAGACAAGGTGTTGCCCGCCCACATCGCGGACCACTCAGATGTCCCCATTGATCCCTCCAATAAGGACGGCGCGGCAAAGCTGCGTACGATCCCTGTGCATGGCCTGTCCATGCCGGATTCGATTGGCGCCTTCCAGACCAACGGCGAGACCTACTTCGCCACCGCTAATGAGGGCGATGCCCGCGAATGGGGCGGCTATACCGATGAGGTCAAGCTGAAAGATCTTGTTGAAGAGGGCCAGATCTGTGATTCTGTCGACCTGCCAGAAGGCATCGAGGACAAGAAATACGCCGGCAACCTAAAGTTGAGTAATGCCTCTGGATGGAACGAGGAAAAGGGCTGCTTCGATGGCCTGTATTCCTACGGGTCCCGCTCCTTTAGCATTTACGATGCCGAGGGCAACGTCGTCTTCGATTCCGGCTCCGACTTCGAGGAAATCACCAAGGACATCGAGGGACTTAACTTCAATGCCGATAATGAGGATCCCGACTTTGACGATCGCTCCAATAATAAAGGCCCCGAACCGGAAGCTCTGACGATTGGAACAGTTGGTGACCGAACCTATGCCTTCATCGGTATGGAGCGCGTGGGCGGCATCTTTGTCTATGACGTCACCGACCCCGCTCATGCCGAGTTCGTCACCTATAGCAATAACCGCGATTTCGCCGTGGACTATAACGAGGACAATGCCGCCGCCACCAGGTTGGCCGGCGACTTGGGCCCCGAGGGGCTAGCATTCGTTAGCAAGGAAGACTCTCCTACCGACGATGCCCTCCTTATCGCCGGCAACGAGGTGTCCGGGACCACCACGGTCTTCTCTGTCGCCGATCTCGTAGGCGGCTCCGAGGACGAAGGCGACAACGCCTCCGATGAAGACGGCGACGTTCCTGACGATGCCCCCGGGGCATGGCTGCCGGGAGACGGCTCCAGCAGCATCGCGAAGGGCGTTGGAATCATCGCTGGCGTCATTGCCCTCGGCGCCATGTTGAGCGGTGTTCTACACTTCATGCCGCAGGTAGCCGATCAATTCTATAAGATGCTTCCAGAACCGGTCCGTCAGCTACTTCCGTAGATTTCGGTATTAAAGCGGTGGCATTTGGGGCGCGCGATCAGCTCCCCAGCCACCGCCTGCCTGCTCTTCTTGTACTACATTGCCAGCGGTGACCGCGCGGGAACTTGTGCGCTTTCACAAATCCGACCCATGGACGGCACGCCAACTTCTGAAACAGAAGCGGGCGTTTTCTGCTGTCACCGCAGGTGCAGCGATATTGCTTTCCCTGGACTGCGGTAACAGTGTATGTAAAAGGTGCAGGAGGAGTTTCTATCCCAAAATACCTGCGCCCATCGTGGCCTTCAGGTCTCCCATGAGGTTGCCGGATCGTTCCACGCGGAGGTGCTCACCGAGGACCATGGTGGTGGATTGGTCGCCCTCGACAAGCTCAAGGTAGACATCGGACTCACCGTGATTTTTAACCAAGACCTGCTTGAGTCGGGCGATATTTTCCATCGTGCACTGGTCTGTACGCATGGTCAGGCGCAGTGGCAGGCTCGCGCCACCGCCTGGCCCCAGCTCGGGAACGCGAATATCGGAACAAAACAGCGACCGGCGCTCATCGCGCACCTTCACGTTGACGCGCGCTAAGATGATGTTGTCTTCCACAATATGCGGCGCTGCCAGCGAGTAGACCTTGTTAAAGACCAAGATCTCTACCTGCGCGCCGTTGTGGTCTTCTACCGTGACAATCGCCCACGGGGAACCATCGCGCTTAGAAAAGCGGCGGTCCACACCGGAAATGATGCCGCCGATGATGAGTTCCTGCCCATTGTGCACCTCATCGTTGAGGATCTTGGTCAACGGCGTATTGGTCTGTGCAGCCAGGGCCTCTTCGAACCCGTCGAGTGGGTGGCCAGAGACGTAGAGCCCCAGCATCTCTCGTTCTAGCGCCAACTCGTGCTTGCGATCCCATGAATCGTCCGGCACATCAATGGCAAAGGCGCCCTCCGAGGAGGCATCGTCGCCACCGCCAAAGCCGGCAAAGAGGTCGAATTGCCCCTTATCCGCCGCCTTCTTGGTGGTCTGCACGGCATCGACGGCGTCCTCGTGAATCAGCATGAGGCCCTTGCGCGGCTGCTGGAAATCATCAAAGGCACCGGCCTTAATCAGCGCCTCGGTCACGCGTTTGGAACACGCTGCCAAATCGATCTTGTCAAGGTAATCACTAAAGGACGTAAACGCCCCCTTTGCCTTGCGCGAAGCAATGATGGATTCGACGACTTCCGAGCCCACATTGCGGATAGCGCCCATGCCGAAGCGAATATCCTCGCCCACAGCCTGGAAGTCCTCTTCGGATTCATTGACCGAGGGCGGCAAAACGTTAATGCCCAAGTGGCGGCAATCCGACAGGTAGATGGCGGACTTATCCTTCTTATCGCCCACAGAGGTCAACAGCGCTGCCATGTATTCCGGTGCGTAATAGGCCTTGAGGTAGGCCGTCCAGAACGAGACCAACCCGTAGCCCGCGGCGTGGGACTTGTTAAACGCGTACGACGCGAAGGGCTCGATGGTCCCCCACAGGGCATCCATGGCGGATTTAGAGTAGCCATTTTCTTGCATGCCACCCCAAAATTTATCGTATTGCTGGGCTAGGACCTCGGGCTTTTTCTTACCCATCGCCTTACGGAAGCCGTCTGCCTCACCGGCGGTGTAGTTCGCCACCTTCTGCGAGATACGCATGATCTGCTCCTGGTAAACGATGAGACCATACGTCTCATCCAGGATTTCCTTCAGCGGCTCTTCGAGCTCAGGGTGAATCGGGGTGATTTCCTTACGCCCGTTCTTGCGGTCGGCGTAGTCCCAGTGAGCATTCACGCCCATCGGGCCGGGGCGGTACAGGGCCAAGGAGGCCACGATGTCTTTGAAGCCGGTAGGCTTCATGCGCTTGAGCAGCTCCTGCATACCGCCGGAGTCCAGCTGGAACACGCCCAAGGTATCCCCGCGCGAGAGCAGGTCATAGACCTTGGAGACCTTGGGGTCATCGGCATGCAGCTGCTCGAGCTGCACTTCTTCGCCGCGGTTGCGCTTAATGTTTTCGATGGCATCGCCAATAACGGTGAGGTTGCGCAGGCCCAAAAAGTCCATCTTCAGCAGGCCAATGGCCTCGCAGGCGGGGTAATCCCAGCCGGTGATATAGGCGCCATCGGCAGGCCGCTTCCACATCGGGATGTGGTCCATCAACCGCACGGAAGCCATAATCACCGCGCAGGCGTGCACGCCGGCCTGGCGGACGACGCCTTCCAAACCGCGCGCGGTGTCATAAATCTTTTTCACATCCGGGTCGGTTTCCACCATCTGGCGGACCTCGGCGGCCTCGGAATAGCGCTCGTGGTCGGGGTCAGTAATGCCCCGCAGCGGAATATCCTTCGCCATAATCGCCGGGGGCAGCGCGCCGTTGATGCGGTCGGCCATCTGGAAGCCGGGCTGGCCAAAGTGCACCTTGGCGGAGTCCTTAATGGCCTGCTTGGTTTTCACCGTGCCGAAGGTAATGACCTGGGCTACCTTATCCTCTCCCCAGCGCTCGGCGGCGTAGGTAATCATCTCGCCGCGGCGGCGATCGTCGAAGTCGATATCGATATCGGGGGCGGACGGGCGCTCGGGGTTCAAAAAGCGCTCGAAGAGCAGGTCGTGTTCCAGCGGATCAATATTGGTAATGGTCAGCGCGTAGGCCACGAGCGCGCCCGCCGCAGAACCACGGCCGGGCCCCACACGGATGCCTACAGAACGCGCGTACTTAATAAGCTCCGCCACGATGAGGAAGTAGGACGGGTAGCCCTTCATCTCAATCACGGAAATCTCGTACTTGGCGCGCTCAATGTAGTCCTCCGGCACCTCGCGCCCGGGGAACCGCCGCTGCAGCCCCTCCATCACCTCGTGGGTCAGCCAGGAGGTGGGCGTGTGGCCCTCGGGGACATCGGCAATGGGCATGCGGTCGTGGGTGTGTTCCTCCCACACCTCGCTGTAGTCCTGCACGCGCTCGGCAATCCACAGGGTGTTATCGCAGCCATCCGGAATCAGGTCGTCCCAGGTATCGCGCATCTGCGCGGCGGACTTGATGTAGTAGCCGGTACCGCCGAACTTGAAGCGGTCTGGGTCCATAAACGTCTTACCGGTCTGCACGCACAGCATGGCCTCGTGCGCCGGCGCCTGGGATTCCAGCACGTAGTGGCAGTCATTGGTCACCAGCGGCGGCAGGTCCAGCTTGCGGCCGATTTCGAGCAACCCATCGCGCGTGCGCTTTTCGATGTCCAGCCCATGGTCCATCAACTCCAAGAAGAAGTTGTCCTTGCCATAGATGTCTTGCCACATGGCCGCGGCCTCGAGGGCCTCATTGAATTGACCGAGGCGCAGGCGGGTCTGTACATCGCCGGATGGGCAGCCGGTGGTGGCGATGATGCCATCAGCATGCTCAGCGATGAGCTCCGCATCCATGCGCGGCCACTTGCCCAGCTGGCCTTCGTAGGAGGCGAGCGAGGACAACGTGAACAGGTTGCGCAGCCCGGTGGCGTTTTCCGCGATCATCGTCTGGTGCAAATACGCACCCGAGGCGGAGACATCGTCGCGCTTTTGATCCGGAGTGCCCCACAACACGCGTTTTTTATTAAAGCGCGATTCCGGGGCCATGTAGGCCTCGATGCCGATGATGGGTTTCACCCCGGCGCTGGTCATGCGCTTGTAAAAGGCATCGGATCCATACATATTGCCGTGGTCTGTCATGCCCACGGCGGGCATGTTTTGCTTGACCGCCTCATCAGCCAACATATCGACCTTGGCCATGCCGTCCAGCATGGAGAACTCGGTATGGTTATGCAGGTGGACGAAGGAGGAATTTTTGGCCATGCGGTCATCTTAGCGGGGCGGTCAAGATGACGATATTATGCGGGGATGATCTACACGCTTGCCGCATACATCATGTGGGGATTTTTCCCCGCGTTCTTCCCGCTCCTGCTGCCGGCCACGCCGCTGGAAATCCTCGCCCACCGCGTGTTGTGGACCGCGGTTATCGTCACGGCATTTTTAATCTGCAACGGCGGCTGGCGCGAAATGGTGCGCTTGTCCAAGCGCACATGGGGCTGGCTTGCCGCCGGGGGCGTATTCATCACGGTCAATTGGGGGACCTATGTGCTGGCGATTAATACCGATCACGTAGCCGATGCCGCTTTAGGATATTTCATCAATCCCCTGGTATCGGTGGCGCTCGGCATGATCCTCTTAAAGGAGCAGCTGCGCCCATGGCAGGCGACCGCCGTCGCCGTGGCGGCAATCGCGGTGCTGTATCTGACCTTCTTTACCGGACAGGCGCCGTATATCTCGCTGTTGTTGGCGGCATCGTTTGGCATCTACGGGCTTATCAAGAAACAGGTGCGGGTATCGGCGGCGGTCTCGGTCGCGGCAGAGTCTTTGGTGGTCTCCCCCGTTGCCATTGCCTATATCGTGTGGATTGAACAGGCAGGCCGAGGCACCTTCGTCACGGAAGGCACGCCACACATGCTGCTCTTAATCAGCGCCGGCCTTATTACCGCGCTGCCACTATTGTGCTTTGCCCAGGGCGCGCAGACGCTGCGCTTGTCGACGATCGGCATGCTCCAATACCTCACCCCCATCATGCAGATGCTGTGGGCACTCTTTGTCACCCAAGAGCACTTCTCCACACACCGGTGGATTGGCTTCGGCATCATCGGCGTAGCAGTCAGCATCTACATTGCAGATCTCATCCGCGTTCGCCACAACGCGCCGCGCAAGAGTGCGCGGCGCAGGTAAACCTGCGCGCAGAAATTCGCAGCGCGAAAGACGGTGCGTGAGCCGCGCGCAGTAGTGCACGGCGCGAGAAAACGGCACGCAAAAGTTAGCGGTGTGGAAGAGGGGTGTGCAAAAGCGCGCGGCAACGGGGCGCAGAAATGCGCTGTGGATGAGCTCGGCGCTTAGGAATTCGCGGGCGGGAAAGTCGCCGCTGAGGGTTGGGGCCCGGCTCAACGTTGTGAGCTAACTGGGTCCGGTATCGACGAGGTCCGGCGGTGGCGGCTGCCAGGGTTTAATCCACCGCACGCCGCTGTGCACGCGTTCGAAGCGGCCATTGCGGGGACGGGCGGCGCGGTCGTCGTCATTGCGGCCGTTGTGATGCGGGCACGCGACGGTGAGGTTCTTGGCATTGGTCCACCCGCCGCCGGCCCAGCTATAAATGTGGTGGACTTGGCACTCATCGGCTGGGCGGTGGCACCCGCGCGCCGGGCAGACGGGGTTTTCGGCGGCGGCCATCATAAATTGCTTCCACGTTGCCCCGCGCTGCATGCGGTACAGGTTCACCGGCCCCTCCACGGGGTGGAGAAGAGTGATAAAGCCTTCCTCCGCCATTGCGCGCTGGGCCAGCTCGGCGCCGCTAATTTGCGCTCCGTTGGTCATGGTGACCGTGACGTCTTTATCGCCCTGCGCGATGGCGCTCAACTTATCCAGCGGGATTACCACGTTGGTGCGCACAGTGGAGATGGAGGCGCCGGAGTGGAAGAGGGCGGCGACATCGGCAAGCGTGCCTGCTTGGTTATGCAGCTCCGCGACGAGGCTGGAGCTACCTGTAATCGTTAGCGTCCATGGTTTGCCCGCGGCGCGGCGGCGCAGCCTCACCCCTGGTTTAGGCTCGCGCGGCGGGCGCAGCGCGCGCACCTTCTTGCGGGCGAGCTTGTCCATCGCCTGGGTATCGGCGGATACCTGGGTAAGCTCCGCGCGCAGGGCCTAGGCGCGGGCTTGGGTGGGCGCGCGGCGGGCGTGCTTTTCGATGACCTCCAACGTCGGCAGCGAATGCCCATTGCGCCGCGCTCCCTCGACCGCCCGACGCTGGCGGCGCGTGAAACTGGTCGGCCCGAAATAGATCTGAGAGAGGTGGGCTATCGACGCGGCGGCGGCATCCGGCATGCCGGCGGCGGTCAGCTCGGAGGCGGGCATATCAGCGGCCTCGGCGAGGATATCCATCGCCGAGTTTAAAGCCGCAATATATGCCCGAATGTGTTCCATGCCCCCCATGCTAAGCCTGCACCCCGCACCCCGCGCGGCGAAGCGTTCAGGATGGCAAATTTAGCTGGGTGGGCGCACGGCGAAACTACCCCAGGCGGCATCGGCAGGCGCGGGCTCGACGGCGGCGACGGCGGGGAGGGAGGCGACATCGGCAAGCTGGGCGCCCGTCCCCCACACCACGGCGGCGCTGACGGCGCTGGGGCGCTGGCCGTAGGAGGCACCGATGCGGTCGAAGGTGCGGTTAATCACCGCGGCGCGGTCCTCGCCGGCAACAGGCTCCGGCACCGCGATAGGCGCGGTCGAGCCCATCAGGATGGCGTCCATGCGCGGAATATCAGTCAGCGCGGCGGCGACGGCGACAGGGGGCAGCTCGGTATCGAAGGTGACCAGTGCATACGTGGCGGCATCCGGATCGATGTCCATGGAATTAACGCGCTCAATATACTCCGCGCGCGATTCCCCGTCCGGGCCCAGCTGGTCGCCTTGCACACGCGTGGATGCCTGCGTGCCCAGCGTGCCAAAAAGCACCAGAGCCACCACGCCCGCCACCAGCACCAGCACCAGTGCCGCTAGGCGGCGCCAATAAAACTTCCTCATCCCTGCAGTCGCTCCAGGGCATGCTGCAGGTCATCGGGGTAGGGCGCGCGGGCCTCGAACCACTTCCCGGTGCCGGGGTGGGTAAAGCCTAGCTGCACCGCATGCAGCCACTGGCGCTCCAAGCCCAGGCGGGCAGAAAGCTGCGGATTCGAGCCGTACATGGGATCGCCGACGCAGGGATGCCCGGTGGCGGACATGTGGACGCGGATCTGGTGGGTGCGGCCGGTTTCCAAGTGCACCTCGATGAGGCTGGCCTCGCGAAAGGCCTCGATGAGGCGGTAGTGGGTGACCGCGGCCTTGCCATCGTCAAGCACTGCGAATTTCCAGCCCGATTTCGGGTGCCTGCCGATGGGAGCATCGATGGTGCCTTCGATCGGATCGGGCAGGCCCTGAACCACCGCGTGATAGGTCTTTTTCACGGTGCGGGACTTAAATGCCTGCTTGAGCGCCGAGTAGGCGCGCCCGGAAGAGGCCACTACCATGACCCCGGATGTGCCCACGTCCAGGCGGTGGACGATGCCCTGCCGCTCGGTGGGGCCAAGCGAGGCCACGTTGTACCCTGCCGCGCGCAGCCCGCCGATGACCGTCGGCCCATCCCAGCCCACGCTCGGGTGCGCAGCGACGCCCACGGGTTTGTGCACGCAGATGATATCGGCATCGCTATATAAAACGTCCATGCCCTCCACCAGCTCCTCGCGCGGCAGCAGGGGCTTTTCCGGCTCCGGAAGCAGCACCGAGACCACCTGGCCGGATGCCAGGCGCTCGGATTTACCCAGCTCCTGCGAATCCACGGTGACCCCGCCCTCGGCACACAGCTGGGCAGTAGCCGAGCGGGAGAGGCCGAGGAGCTTGGCAAGCGCGGCATCGGCACGCATGCCCTCCAAGCCTTCTGGAATGGGGAAACTGCGCAATTGCCTATTCATTTTCCGCCCTCCGTTCCGCAATTAGCATGGCGCCGATGAAGATGACGACGCCGCAGGTAATCGCCGCATCTGCGATATTAAAGACCGCGAACGAGCCGACCGAGATATAGTCCACGACGTGACCGAACCAAAAGCCTGGGTCGCGGAAGATGCGGTCTGCAAAATTGCCCAATGCCCCACCGGCAATGAGCGCCAGCCCCAGCGCTTGGCCCGTATTGTGGATGCGCGGGGCGACGATGGCAACGCCTAAGACGAACGCCAATTGAATGGTGGTAAACAGCCAGGTCGATCCCTCGCCACCGATGGAAAACGCCGCGCCGGGGTTAAAGAGCAGGTTAAACCTGAACCAGTCCCCGATGAAATAATGCGGCTCGCCCTCCGTCAGGACGGTAAGCATGAGTTGTTTTACGGCTTGATCCACAACCGCCACGGCGATGACCAACGCGGCGATAAGTCCTGTCTTACTCCTTCGTTTTTGGCTCACCCACATCATTCTAATCTGGAGTGTCCGGTATTTTGGTAAGCGTGTTTCGAGTCAAAGTTTTTACAGCCCTTTCCGCCGTCGCCGTAGCGCTAAGCGCCTGTTCTTATGAGACCCCCGGCCCTGCAGTGGAGCAGCCGGTCGGCCTGACTATCGATGCCCCTCGCCTGACCGTCGAAGATGCCGGAACTGGTGAGAAGAAACTGCTGGAATATCACGACATCGACTCCTCGCAGGAGGTAACGTATCGCGCCACGGAGGGATTTTCGCAGGACTTGCTGAATAAATCCGCCGCCGCTGATTTCCAGGCCGCCGATGTGGATAAGGCGACCACTACCCTGCCGCTTTCGGCGTCCGTGGATAAAGCCACCGAGGACGTCGAGGATCAATTGCCGGCCTCGCGCAACGCGTTTGTCACCGCGGGGGATCCGGATTATTCCGGCGATACCGATATCTCTTCTGCGTCTGGGTTCCAATTCGGCTGGCGCGGTCAAGATAATGGCCAGATGAATTCCCTGCGCTTGGCCGCCCCGCAGGACGCGAGCGATGAGGCGCGCGGCACCGTCGAACAGGCCATCATGAAGCTGACCGCGCTGCCCATCGTCTTCCCAGAGGAAGAGGTGGGCACCGGCGCGACGTGGACGGTGGATTCGCGCGTCACGGGGGAATCCACGCTCCTGCAAACGACACGCTATACGGTCAAGTCCATCGATGGTGACCGCGTCACGCTATCCGTCGAGGTGGAACAACGCCCCACCCTGGGCGCTTTATCCTTCGAAGGTCAGGCCGCGGGCACGGAGTTGGAGGATAAGGAACTCGACGTGCTGGATTCTTCTACCAATTCCTCGGGCAACGTCACGGTGGATCTGACCAAGCCGCTCCCCGTGGGCGGTGACGTGTCCTTCGATACGAAGGTAACCTACGGCACCGCCGATTCAGACCTGCGCGTCGTGCAATCAAGCCTGACGGAGCTGGCGTTTTCTGAGTAACAGGATTTACTCGGCGGGGGCCTCTACGGGGGCCTCGGCAGGCGCCTGCTCTGCGCCGGCTGCGGGGGCATCGCCCTGGGCAGGGGCAGCGTCGCCTTCATCGGCAGGCAGCGCGCCCGCACCGGTATCGGCACACATCTCCGGAACCTGCTCAGGCGGCACCGTGTTTTGAATCAGCGTGCAGGCCCAGGTCTTCGACAGCTTCCAGGTGCCATCCTGATAAATGAATTCCACCTGGTCCGCGGTCTGCTCCTGGCCATCGGCGGTGGTGAAATTCACCGTGGTCAGCACGGATTGCGGGTCATAGCCGGGCAGGACGGGATCCACGACCGCAAATTCCGCGCCGGATTCTTCCTTGGAGCGCGCCATGGTGTCAAAGATCTCTGGGGCGGATTCGCCGCCTTCTACCGTGGCGGTCTTTTCTTCCTGCGATGCCGCCGGGTCCGTGGCCTTTGCCAGGATGGCGTTCAAGTCAGCGGCGGACGGCAGCGCGGGGGCCGCGGAATCGCCGTCAGCGGACGCGGATTCGCTGGATTCACTGTTCTTGGTGGTATCTTCTTGCTCGTCATCAGAAGAGCAGGCGGACAGGGCGGCCGCCGCGCTCAATGCGAGGCACGCGGCACCAAATTTGCGGAATTTCACTTCTCACTCCTCACGTCTGGGATATAAACTCCCATCAGTTTACATTTGCCCCAGCTGTTCTGGTTCGCGCCTGCCGCCTCGGCGCGTCTTCTTTTATTATGGATTATGGAATGCATGACTCATCTCGCCCTCATCGCCACCGGCGGCACGATTGCCTGCACCACGATGCAGGATGGTTCCCTCGTTCCCACCGTCACCGGCGCGCAGCTCGCGGCCGATATTGACGCCGAAGTGGTGGAATTTCGCCAGCTTGATTCCTCTTCTATTACGCTCGCAGACCTCGATGAGCTCATTGCGGTGGTCAACGAGCAGACCGCCCGCGCAGACATTGACGGCGTCATCATTACCCATGGCACTGATTCGATGGAAGAGACGGCGATGGCGCTGGAGATTTTTTGCGCAAGCAATACGCCCATCGTGCTCACCGGCGCGCAGCGCTCCTACGATCACCCGCACCCGGATGGCCCGCGCAATCTCCGCGATGCGCGCGAGCTCGCCCTTAGCGGGCGGCCCGGCGTCTTCATCTGTTTTGGCGGCATGACCATCCCGGCGCGCGGGGCCCGCAAGCAGCACACCTCTGACCTACGCGCTTTTGAGTCCCTTCGGGTACCGGATACCACCCCGCGGCTGCAGCCGCGCCCCTTAGCGCCGCACCCAGTAGAAATCATCCCTGCCTACCCGGGTGCGGGGCGCGTGCTTGTCGATGCCGCCCGCACTTCCGCCGTCGGCCTCGTCATTGAGGCCATGGGCGCGGGCAATATGAGTGGGGACATGGGCCGCGCGGTTGCCGATGCCCTCTGCGACGGCCTCCCCGTCGTCATTTCCACCCGCACCCCGTATGGGGAAACCGCGTTATCCTATGGCGGCGACGGCGGCGGGGCGAACCTGCATAGCCTGGGCGCGATCAACGCGTGGGCCTTCCGCCCCAGCCAGGCGCGCATCTTATTGGCCGCGGCGCTGGCCACCGGCACGGACCCCGCCGAGGTATTCCGGCAAAACCCTGACCCCAAGCGCTATGTTGCTATCTAATCTTGGGTTTCCAGCCAGTCGTGCCAGTCTAAGGAATCGAGCGGATCGGCTGGCACCAAATCGGGGTCGCTGGCGGCAAAGGATTTCGTGCGGCCGGGTCCGGTGGCACGTGTTTCAAAACGCACGCTGACCACCCCGTGCCCGGTGCCTTGGATCCAACCGTGGCCAAATTCCGGGTGGTAGACGTCCTGGGTGGCGTGCCACTGATCCTCCACATCGTCTTCGACCACCACGGTGGTCGGCGCCGGTGGCGGGGAGTCATCGCTCACGCCCGTTTCATAGTCACTATCCGGCAGCACGGGCCGCACGATTTCGCGGTCGAGCTCCGGAAATAGCACGTCTTGGCGCGCGGCTTCCAGGCCGGAATAGCTCACCCCCACCAAGCGGATGGGGCCCAATTCATCCGGGTAGCGCGCCAGCTTGAAGGCGGCTGCGGTCAATACCTCCAGGTCATCGGTGGCATAGGCCAGGGTGGTCGAGCGCGATTCGATATGGAAGTCTGCCATCCGCAGCTTTACCGTCACCGTGCGCGCCCCGCGGCCATCCTTGAGCAGGCGGCGGTGTGCGCCCTCGGCCGCGCGGGTAATTGCCGCATCGACATCGGCAACCGTGAGCAGGTCCTTGGGGTAGGTGTGCTCCGTGGAAATCTGTTTGGATATCGCGCGCGGTGCCACTTCCCTATCGTCAATGCCTTGCGCGAGCTGCCACAGCTGCACGCCGACGACGCTGCCGATGGAGATTTCCACCTCCTTTTGGGTCATGGCGGCCAGCGCACCGATGGTCTCCACGCCGATGCCCTTGAGCTTGGCCTCCGTGACAGGCCCCACACCCCACAGCTTTCCCACCGGGAGCGGATGCAGCATCTCCAGCTGCTTTTCCGCTGGGATGACATAGGTGCCATCGGGCTTGGCTTCACCGGAGCCAATCTTGGCAAATTGCTTGCCGGAGCCCGCCCCGATGGAGCACGGCAGGCCCGTTTCCTCTCGGATGAGCGCGCGCAGGCCATCCGCCCACTGTTGCACCTCGTCCGCCGTCGCACCCACCAATGCCTCTGGCTCCATAAAGGCTTCATCGATGGAGAGCTGCTCAATCACCTCCACGTGCTGGGAGATGATCTCAAATACCCGGCGCGAGGCCGCCGAATACACCGCCCGGCGCGGGCTTACCACCACCGCGCGCAGGCCCACCAATTGTTGGGCGCGATACATCGGCATCGCCGAGTGCGCACCGTATTCGCGCGCCTCATAGGATGCCCCGGCGACGACCCCGCGGCCGCCGACCCCACCGACGAGCACCGGCCGGCCCTGCAAAGTCGGTCGGGTCATTTGCTCGACGGAGGCAAAAAACGCATCCATATCGATGTGTAAGACCCAACGCTGCATGCCTTCCAGTCTAAGACACTCCAGCCCCAGAATTGGGAATAGGTTGACGCTTAAACTATCTTGTATGCAAGATGTATGCATGAGCGATACAAGCATGCAGCCTGCCGCGGAGCGGGTTTATGAATTAGTCAAAGAAAGGATCATCGACGGCACCATCGATTCCTCGCAGATGCTGTCAGAGGCCGCACTCGCAGCCGAGGTAGGAGTCAGCCGCACCCCAGCCCACGAGGCTTTCCTGCGCCTGGAGCTCGAGGGCTTTTTGCAGCTTTATCCCAAGCGCGGCGCGTTGGTCGTGCCGATTAGCCCCCAAGAAATCCGGGAGGTCTACGAGGCCCGCCTGCTTGTCGATGCCCACAGTGCCGAGAAGATCTGCCAGCTGGGCGAGGAAGAACGCGGGGGCATCGCCAAGCGCCTGCACGAAAACATCGCGGCCCAAGACGCCGCACTGGATGCCGAGGACCTCCGCGAATACACGCGCCTAGATGCCCAATTCCACCAAATCATCATGGACAGCGCCGGCAATAGCCTGCTGGCCAACGTGGGCCACCAGCTGCGCGAGCGCCAGCAGCGCTTTACCGCCACCGCCATCGGGCGCAATGTGGCACGGGCCCGCGCGTTCGTCGACCAGCACCGCACGCTTGCCGATGCCCTCCTCACCGCCAACCTGCCCGACTACCTCTCCGCACTCCGCTCGCACCTGAAGAATTCGAAGGATCAACTATGAGTCAAGACACCGCCAATCGCGATTGGTTACCCGTCGCCGGCAGCATGGTCGCCGTTGCCTGGGGCGGCAATGAATTTACTCCTCTGCTCGTGATGTACCGCGAGCAATCCCACTTCTCACAGGTCACCGTCAACGGCCTTCTAGCGGCCTACGTCATCGGTATCGTGCCCGCACTGCTCATCTCCGGACCACTCTCGGACTACATCGGCCGCCGGCCCACGATGCTGCCCGCGGCACCGCTCTCCCTGGCCGGGTCGTTCCTGCTATCCATCGCTCCCGAAGAACCCCTCATCATTGCCGCCGGCCGCGTACTGTGCGGCCTCGCCCTGGGCATCGTCATGGTGGTCGGTTCCACCTGGATTTCCGAGCTCATCACCCGGTCCGGCGGTGACCCCGCCGCAGGACCGCGCCGGACATCAATGTGCCTTACCGTCGGATTCCTCATTGGCGCCGCCTTGGCCTCGGTACTAGCCCAATGGGGACCGTGGCCCACGCACCTTGCCTATGTCCTGCACATCCTGCTCACCGTCATCACCGCGGTCTGGCTATTGAGAACCCCCGAAACCCGTCCACCCCGCGGCGAGACGGTCAAAGACACATTCTTGGAATTAAGCATCCGCGATATGCTGCACATGCTGCACATTCCATCCGCTGCGCACCGCCGCTTTTCCCGCATCGTCCTTCCCGTCGCCCCTTGGGTATTCGGCTGCGCGGGTGCGGCCTATGCCCTGTTGCCGCAGCTGCTTTCCGATTCCGCCGGCGATGCCCCCATCGCCTTTTCCGGCCTCATGACCGTCATTACGCTGGGCTGCGGGGTTGGCATCCAAATGTTTGGCAAGGTCATTGACACCCACCGCTCCGCCCGGGCCTCCGCCGTTGCCATGGCCGTCATTACCGTCGGTACCATTTTCGGCGCCATCGCCGCACGCACGCTTTCCCTCCCGCTCGGCATCACCAGCGCCGCCGTCATGGGCGCTGGCTATGGCCTAGCACTTGTCGCCGGTCTTTCCGAGGTCCAGCGTATCGCCGGAAAAGATGACCTCGCCGGCCTTACCGCCGTGTTCTATTCCGTGTCCTATACCGGCTTCTTTATCCCCATGGCCTTTAGCGCGCTCGCGCCCTACATAGGCTTCACTGCACTATTCCTCATCGGCTCCCTGCTGGCCATGTGCTGCCTCATCAATGTGATTCACGGCTGGCGCGCCCACCTTCCCGGCCCAGTGCGCTAAGCCAAGACCCGCAACATTCGGCCAGAAAACGCAGAAACCGGAGCACCTCCTCATGGAGGGCTCCGGTTTAGTCACTGCCAGTAGCCGAGTCTGAGCATCAAGCTCACACTAATCCGCCCATCTGCTTATTCAAACAAGATTAGAACTTGAACAGTGAAAAGAAGTTACGCAGTGGTTGCAAGAGACGAGCGAGGCCCGAGTTCTTGTTGAAGAACTTGGCAACACCTTCAACCAAAGCAGCCAAACCAGGAATTACTTCAAAGACCTTGCCGAACTTAGAGCTACCCTCTCCAGCACCAGGGGTGCCTTCAGCGCCCGGAACCGATGGCTGTGCCGGCTTTGTGGAACCGCTGCCTCCCTCCTTGCCCTTGCCATTACCGTTACCAGGGGCCTGCTCGGGTTGCGACTCGCTGCCCTTATCAGCAGCCTTCACGATGAGCTCTACGCTGTTGCTTTCACCGGTTTTCGGATCCGTGACGTGAGGAACTGGGGAAACAGTTACCTTGTCACCTGCCATTAGCTTGACGTCCGCAGGTACATCGATTTCGAACGAGACAAACTCACCTTCAGGAACTTGGCCCTTCTGTGCAGACTTTTTCTCTAGCTTGACGACAGTCGTCTGAATCTTTCCGCTGGGGAAAGAAGCCTCAATTTCCACCTCTTGGCCTGGGTACAAACGAACCTTACCGGTAACCTTTTTGTCTCCTGCCTTGATGTCATTTACTTCCGCGGTAACAGCAAACGGGAATTCGCCTTCAGAGTCCCCAGAATCTGGACGCTCTTCCTCAGCCACATCCGCAGGCTTAACAACTACTGGTATGGATTTGCTCTTACGATCGTCCGGAGCGAAGGAATCATATAGCGAACTAAAGAATAGTGTTTCACCTGCCTTTAAGGTAATTCCTTCAGGGACGTCGAATTTAAAGGTGACAGCCTTACCATTAGAGGCTCCACCCTCTTCAACAGAGTTTTCCTCAAGCTGTACGTCCGTAGTTAAAGTCCTGAAGCTTGGGAAAACAGCTTCAACTGTCTTCTGTTGACCTGGGAGCAAAAACACCGAGCCAGTGATTTCCCTGTCCCCTGCCTTGACATCATTCACCATTAGAGGAGCCTCAGACTGCTGTCCGCCTTCAGTAGGCCCTTTGCCATCATCGTCGGAAGCGCCATTGATCCGCGCTTCCCTGACAACCTCAGAATGTGACAAACGCTTCAACTCTTCTTCAGAATAAAGAGGAGTGTTGTCCTTCCCCAGGAGCTCCTTAGCTGTCTGTGTCATTTCACCAACACTTAGCTCAGTTATCTGACCCACACTCAACTTGCAGTTACGCTGCAGATGCTCCGCAACGTTGGCATTGATGCGAGCATCAAAATCGACGCCGGCTCGGAAGTTCTGTGCGCAGTTAAGATGCTCACCAGCAGCCCAAGCAACTGGGGTAACAGCGGTAGCCATGAGAGATCCAGAGATAGCTGCAGAAGCGAGAACACGCTTATTGAGTTTCATACGAACCTTCCAAGGGATACTTCGAACTACGGGTCCTGTATGCCTCGTTACGCTTTCAAAGAAGGTAAAGCATGGGGCGAACACCGCAGAAAGTGGGATAACACGATCTTTATCGTGCTATTTACGTTTTTAAACGCAGGATTAGTAAACCATATTGGTTTTTCATCCAAAAGTGGCCAATCGGAAAAGTGTGCGAGATCACTTTATGACCACGCCTTTAGTGCAACAAAACAATCGCAGGAGATGGGCACTACTCAACAGAGGCCGACACCTTTTACTTCGACTCCTACGACACATGCAGGATCAAACTCAGCTTGGGTCGCATAATCGCTGCAAAACATAAGGCCATTCAGGTAGCACGAGATTTAAATTAAACAACCAAAACCCGCTTTCCTGACCCTATTCGTCAAATAGAAACCGGAGCTTCCCCGCAAAGAGGTGCTCCGGCTTTAATTAATGCCTGAAGCATTAGTCAGGGCATCGAGCATCCGTATATCCGCTAATCCAGACGGGATTAGAACTTGATATTAAACTGCGACAAAAGGTCACGGAGTGGCTGCAAGAGACGACCGAGACTTGAGTTCTGGTTGAAAATTTTAGCAACCCCTGCCACCACAGCAGCCAAACTAGCAAAGCCACCAATTCCGCCAAAGATATTGCCAAAATTAGAGCTGCCCCCTCCAGAGCCAGGGACACCATCGCCCGGAGACTTACCACTTTCTGCAGGCTTAACAATAACTTTAACGGGTAAGTCCTTGTTAGTGGCCTCTTCTGCGGCAGCAAGGAACCGAGTAACCATTATTTCATCTCCGGCGTTTAATTGAATTTCTTCAGGAACACCGAATTTAAAGGTGACAACTTTACCTTCAGCGGTTTTGCCCCCTTCACCAGGCTTTTCGTCAGATTTTAGCACTTTAGTCGAAACGATCCGGCTTGGAAAATGTGCCTGAATTGTCTTCTGCTGACCTGGGAGCAAATACACCGAGCCAGTAATTTCCCTGTCCCCTGCCTTGACATCATTCACCGAAAGAGGAGGCCCGGATTGCTGTTCGCCATCAGCGGGCCCCTTGCCGGTATCACCCGGAGAAACGTCGATATCCTTTGCTAGAGCGATGACGTAAGAGGGCGACAGACGGTTCAACTCTTCTTCAGAATAAAGAGGAGCACCGTCCTTCTTAAACTCCCTAGCAACCTGTTTCATATCTTCAACATTCAGCCGAATGATCTGGTCCACACTCAAATGACAGTTACGTCGCAGATGTTCCGCTACGTTGGCATTAATACCAGCATCAACGCCGGCCCGAAAGTTCTGTACGCAGTTAAGATGTTCACCAGCAGCCCAGGCGACTGGAGTAACAGCGGTAGCCATGAAAGATGCAGAGATAGCTGCAGAAGCGAGAACACGCTTATTGAGTTTCATACGAGCCCTCCAAGGGGTACTACAAGCTACGGGTCCTATACACACCACGATTTACTTTCAAAGAATGCAAAGCATGGGAGGCGGACACCGCAGAAAGCGGGATAACACGACCTCTATCGTGTTATTTACGGTTTTAAACGCAGGATTAGTAAACCATATTGATTTTTCACTCAAAAGTGGCAAACCGAAAAAGTGTGCGAGATCACTTAATGAACACGGCTTTCATGCATGCTGTCAAGGTTGGCAATGGCGTCCTCGCTAAACAAAGACCACGATTACTTCAGCTTCTCCGGCCCCCTAAAAACAAAGTGCACAGCCCCATCTCTTGTTTTATTTTCATTCTTGCGCATATTGGACGCACTGATTGATAAGCGCAAAGCGGCCCGGCCGGACGCTGTAGATAGCATCAGGCAGGGCCGCTTAACGATTAAGCTTTGTGCGCTCTTAGTTCTTGGCTACGGTGGCGGTGACTCCGGTGAGGATATCGTGGGCACCCGCAAGCGGCTCGGTGACCACGGAGAACTCCGTAGCCAGCACTTCGCCTGCGATGGTGTCAGCATGACGCTGCGCCCACTCCTTCTTATCTTCGGCAACGCAAAGGACCACGGAGATGCGGTCAGATACGTCGAAGGCGGAGTTCTTGCGGGCATCCTGCAGGCCGCGGATGACATCGGCGGCCCAGCCTTCTGCCTCGAGCTCTTCGGTGACCTCGGTATCCAGGACGACGAGGCCATCCAAGCCCTCGATGCGGGCCGTGGAGTCTGGGTTCGCAGCCTGCAAACGCTCGGTGTATTCCTCAGGGCTCAAGACGATGTCGCCATCTACCACGACCTCATCGCCGCGGCGCTCGTAGTTGCCCGCCTTGAGATTCTTGATGGCGCGCTGGACATCCTTACCCAAGCGTGGGCCGGCAACCTTGGCGTTGCAGACCACATGGAAGGTGCCGACGGAATCGACATCATCAGTAAGCTCAACCTCTTTGACGTTGACCTCGTCGCGGATGATGTCCGCGAAGTCCGCCAGGCTCTGCGAGCCCGCGAAGGCCACGGTGAGCTTTGGCAGTGGCAGGCGGTTGCGCAGCTTATTGGCCTTACGCACCGAGGACGCAGCCGATGCCACCGCGCGAGTGGCGTCCATGGCAGACACCAGGTCCGCATCCGCGGGGTAGTCCTCGGCCTTCGGGAAGTCCGCCAAGTGCACAGAGCGCTCACCGGTCAGGCCGCGGTAGATGACCTCGGCGACGTGCGGCAACAGCGGGGCCACCACGCGCGTGGTGGTCTCCAAAACGGTGTAGAGGGTGTTGAAAGCCTCTGGGTTGGTGTCCTCGCCACCCCAGAAGCGGTCGCGGGAGCGGCGGACGTACCAGTTGGTCAGCACATCGGCGAAAAGGCGAACCTCTTCGGTGGCGGTAGCGATATCGGTTCCCGCCAGCGCAGCATCGACATTGGCCACAAGATCGTGGGTCTTAGCCAGGATGTAGCGGTCAAGCACGTGCGTGGAGCTCGTATCGAACTTAGCTTCCTGCTCGGCGTAGAGCTGCAAGAAGGTGTACGCATTCCAGATGGGAAGCAGCGCCTGGCGCACGCCCTCGCGGATGCCCTGCTCGGTGACGATGAGGTTGCCGCCGCGCAGGATGGGCGAGGACATCAGGAACCAGCGCATGGCATCGGAACCGTCTCGGTCAAAGACCTCGTTGACGTCCGGGTAGTTACCCTTGGACTTGGACATCTTAAGCCCGTCATTGCCCAAGACGATGCCGTGGGCCACGACCTTCTTGAACGCCGGGCGATCAAAGAGCGCGGTGGACAGCACGTGCAGCAGGTAGAACCAGCCGCGGGTTTGCCCGGAGTACTCCACGATGAAGTCCGCCGGCGAGTGGGTTTCAAACCACTCCTTGTTTTCAAACGGGTAGTGCTTTTGCGCAAACGGCATGGAGCCAGACTCGAACCAGCAGTCCAGCACGTCCGGCACGCGGCGCATGGTGGACTTACCGGTGGGATCGTCCGGGTTGGGGCGGGTCAGCTCATCGATGTGCGGGCGGTGCAGGGACTCCGGGCGCTTGCCGAAGTCCCTCTCCAGTTCATCCAAAGAGCCGTAGACGTCCATGCGCGGGTACTCGTCATTATCGGACATCCACACCGGGATGGGCGCACCCCAGTAGCGGGTACGCGAGATATTCCAGTCGCGGGCGCCTTCCAGCCACTTGCCAAATTGGCCATCGCGGATGTGCTCCGGCAACCATTCGATCTCGTTGTGGTTGAGCTCCACCATGCGGTCGCGGAATTCGGTGACCTTTACAAACCATGCGGGCAGCGCCATGTAGATAAGCGGCTCGCCCGAGCGCCAAGAGTGTGGGTAGGAGTGCTCAATGGTCACGTGGCGCACCACTCGACCAGCGGCTTTCAGGTCCTT
Source organism: Corynebacterium sp. KPL2895 (assembly GCF_040225815.1). Lineage (NCBI taxonomy): Bacteria > Bacillati > Actinomycetota > Actinomycetes > Mycobacteriales > Corynebacteriaceae > Corynebacterium > Corynebacterium sp. KPL2895. The sequence goes on along the minus strand of NZ_JBEHFY010000003.1, from coordinate 56,747 downwards.
GATGATGGACTTATTCGCATCGAAGACCAGCTGGCCCTCGTACGGCGGAACCTGGGAGGTGAACTTGCCGTCCTCATCCACTGGGACCACCAGCTCGATATCGTACTCGTTGGTGGTATTCATATCGTCTTCACCAAAGGCGGGCGACTGGTGGACAACACCCGTACCGTCTTCGGTGGTGACGTAGTCTGCCAACAGCACCTGGTAGGCATTGCGCAGGTCTGGGAAGAAGCCGAAGATTGGCTCGTACTTAAAGCCCTCGAGCTGTGCGCCGGTAAAGGTACCCAGTACCTCGGCCTCACCCAGTTCCTTTTCCAGGGTGCCCAGCAGGTTTTCGGCCATGATGAACGTGCGGCCGGCGAATTCGCCGTCGGTGGCCTTAAATAGTGCGTAAGTGACCTCCGGGTGAACCGCCAGCGCCTCGTTGGACGGCAGGGTCCAGGGGGTGGTGGTCCAGGCGAGGAAGGAGGCATCGGCAAGCGCGGGGTTTTCCGCCAGCGTCTTTTCCGCCGCGGTGCCCTCGCGAGCACCTGCGACTGGGAAGGTCACCGTCAAAGTGGGATCCTGGCGCATCTTGTAGGAATCATCCAAGCGCGTTTCCTGGTTGGACAAAGAAGTATGCTCCGCCCAGGAGTAAGGCAGCACGCGGAAGCCCTTGTAGATCAGGCCCTTGTCGTACAGCTCCTTGAACGCCCACATGACCGATTCCATGAAGTTGATATCCATGGTCTTGTAGCCATTGTCAAAGTCCACCCAGCGAGCCTGGCGGTTGACGTAATCTTCCCACTCATCGGTGTATTCCAGCACCGACTTAGCGCAGTACTCGTTGAACTTATCCAGACCCATGTCCTCGATCTGGGCTTTATCAGTGATCCCGAGCTGCTTTTCCGCCTCCAGCTCCGCGGGCAGGCCGTGGGTATCCCAGCCAAAGACGCGGGGGACGTAATTTCCGGCCATCGTGCGGTAACGCGGCACGATGTCCTTCACGTAACCGGTCAGCAGGTGGCCGTAGTGCGGCAGGCCATTGGCAAAGGGAGGGCCGTCATAAAAGATATATTCGGGGCAGTCCTTGGTCTTTTCCAAAGAAGCCTGGAACGTATCGTCCTGCTTCCAGTACTTCTGGACTTCTTCTTCCATATCCGGGAAGCGGCTCGAGCCGCCGGTCATATCGACCTTGGGGTAAATCTTTTTCACCATTATCTTCCTTCACGCTGTAACTTGATGCAGGGACGGGCCAATGGCTCGCGGTACCACCCTGCTTGAGCTAAAAAGCTCCGCTTCGTTTCGGTGAAGGAGATAACGGTCCCACCCGTTCAGTTCTACTGAGCCTTATGGCCGTTCTTCTGAATTGCTTCCCCGGTGATAGCCGGATCATCGCATGTGCCCGCCAGTATAGCGCCACACGAACGCTGTGCACAAAAGTTATCCACAGGTAGAAATTTTCCTGTTGTACGCGGTTGCGCGCGGCCATAGATTATGAAGCATGACCGCGCTCGAGAATTACTTAGCAGCTATGGCCCCGGGGATGGATATCGTCGCCGGGTGCACTGGCCTGTCTGAGGACGATCTGCGGGCGCATGGTGCGCCGGAGCACACGGCGCGGGAGCTTATCCTGCTCAAAGAGGCTTATTGCGGAAACACCAAATTCACCGGCCGGCGCCGGCGAGCCATGGACGGTGCCCGGCGCAATGGCCATTCCATCGTGGCGTTGTCCATCATCGAAAAGTATGCCCGGAAGATGCCCACGCTTTTCGATGCCTGGCTTCTCCGCGAGCAGCTCTGCACCACCAACGCCGGCACGACGGACCTAGAAAAACTGGCAAAATCCAAGCTACCTGCGAAAAAGAAGAAGGTTAAGCCTGGGGTGCGTATCATTCGCCGCAAGAACGCGCCGTGGACCCTGGCCATCGATGCGCGCTCCTCGCTCATTGCGGACCTGCATGCCGCGCTAAAAGAGAGCGGCAAGGAGCCGCTCGAGGCGGTGGAACAGACCTTTTTCGGCGACGGATCCGCCGTAAAGACCACGGTGATGACCAATGTCCTGGTCAACCTGGATGACTACGTGCGCATCATCAATGGCGATGGCGAAGAAATCCAGCTGCAGATGACCAACGGGGCAACTCTTACTGGCGCCGAGTACCTAGAACGCGCCCTCAAGGAACGCGGGCTCATTACCCTCATTAGCCCCTTTGAGGGAGCGGTCAATCTGTACCGCACGGAGCGCTTTGCCAATGCGAAGCAACGCCTTATGGCTGCTGCAGAAAATCCCATCTGCCCGTGGCCGCGGTGCAATAGACCCGCAGACGAATGCCAGATTCATCATTTGGAACCGTGGTTGCACGGTGGATTGACCAACATAGGTAACTTATCCACAGCCTGCGCCTACCACAACGGGGTCAACGACGATGATCCCAATGCCCCGCCACTGCGCGGACACCTGGTCCGCAGGAATGGGACCATCCGGTGGGAACCTCCGGATTAGGCAGGAGCATCTGAAAGCTCGTGGCGCATTCCCGGCGGGGGATCCGCCTGGGAGTCCGCCTGAGGATCCGTTTGAGGATTCGTTTGGGAATTCGACGCCGGATCCGAGGAAACCGTCATCCAATAAACCGCAGAAGTTGTGGGTGACACGATTGCTACTGAGGCTCGGGTCCCAGCCAGTTGAGGCGCCGGCGTGCGCCTACTTTGGCATGCCGTAATTGCGTGGAAATTCTTTCTGGCCGCTCACTTTGATCGAATCAACCAAGCCGCACCGAAAGTGAGCGGACCTAGACAGATGTGAGCGGTGAAGAGCCTTAGTTCTGCTTCCATCCATGGGACAAGTCTTCTTCAAGGGCATTATTATCCGTTCGGTACTTGCGCGCCCAGTCGATGATAAACAAAACGATACCAGAACCCGCTGCGATGAAGACGAGGTACAACGCCCAATCGGCGGTATTTAAGACATACGTCACCAAAGCCACGAAGGCCACGAGGGCGAGGACGAGGGCGGCAACGAGCATGGCAGTTCCTCTCAGGGGTTAAAAAGAAGCGATGGGAACAATCATAGCGGGGATAAAACCACAATAGCGCCCACTCCCCTAGAGGTGTGGGCGCTACGGGTAACTAATTTGGTTTAGTTACTGCCAACCAGCTTCTTAGTTCTTGCCGGCATCGCCGTTTGGTGCGGCGGTTCCGCGGGTCTCGAGCTCTTCCAGCTGGGACTCGAGGAGAGTCTTCAAGCGGGTGCGGTACTCGCGCTCGAAGGTGCGCAGCTCGGAAATGCGTGCCTCCAAAGCGGTCTGCTGCTGCTTGACCGTGTTCATCACTTCGGTGTGCTTCTTCTCGGCATCAGCCTGCAGCGATGCGGCCTTCTCCTCTGCCTGGCGAATCTGGGCCTCGGCACGGGAGGAAGCATCGGACTCGGTCTGCTGAGCCTTGGACTCTGCCTCAGAAACCAGCTTCTTGGAGCGGGTTTCTGCATCCTGTACCTGAGCATCGTACTTCTTCTGTGCCTCGGCAAGTTGTGCCTTGGAACGAGAGTCGGCATCGGAAAGCTGCTTTTCTGCAGCCGTGCGGGCCTCAGACAGCATGGATTCAGACTCGGCACGAGCCTCAGAGGTCAGGCGATCCGCCATCTCCTGGGCCAAGCCCAGCACGCGGGCTGCTTGCATGTGCGTATCCGGGGTAGCCAGGCCGTCGACGCCCTGTGCTGCACCAGCACCAGCAGCGGCCGCTGCGGCGCTGGAGGCAGCCGAGTTCGAGGAGCCAGCGGCAGACGCGGACTTCTTCAGGCTCTCGTTCTCGCGCTGGGAAGACTCCAGCTCCTTCTTAGCCTGCTTAGCCTCTGCGCGAGCCTCCTCGGCTTCCTTCTTAGCCTTCGCAGCTTCGTCGCGAGCCGCCTTGAGCTCGGCGGTATTAGCGGCAGCGGTGGCACCAGCTGCTGGGGCATCGGCACCGCTTTCCTTTGCCTTTGCAGCCTCAGCCTGGGCGGCCTTGACCTGCTCCTGGGCCTTCTTGGTTTCTTCCTTAGCGCGAGAAACCTCGGACTTGGAATCTGCCAACTTGGTTTCATACTCAGCACGCAGCTTAGCCTCAATCTCCTTGCGCAGAGCTGCTTCATCTGCACCAGAGTTTGCGGCAGCTGCGGCACCAGCCCCTGCTCCGCCGGCCTTGGCCCCGGAGCTAAGATCGCTCACCTGCGCCTGCAGGTCTTCATTTTCATCCTGCAATTGGGCAAGGGCATCCTCAACGAGGTCGAGGAACTGATCTACCTCATCCTCGTTGTAGCCACGCTTGCCAATCGGCGGCTTGCTGAACGCGACGTTGTGTACATCAGCTGGTGACAGTGGCATGACTTGTCTTCCCCTTCGAGTTGATACAACCCCGGAGGTTCCAGGGCCTTAGGAGCTGCGGTTCCAGTTTATTTAAACCTTCCCCACAAAGTTATATGTAGTTCATGATACGGGTTATCGCATTTTATTGTAACCGAAAGTCCACAATAATGGACGTAACGCTGACTCTCAATGTCTACCACAGGTTACGGGGTGATGCGGGGTTGTCCTACAAGAAAATAACCTGCAGGAAAAGCGTCAGGAACGACAGGATGAAAAACAGCACTAGGACGGAAACATCCAGCGCGATTCCGCCCATCTGCAGCGGAGGAATAACCCGACGCAGCGCTTTGACCGGTGGATCCGTGATGGCGAAGAGGGGTTCAGCGATGATCATAAACCAGCGCGGGGGGTTGAATTGCCGCGAGAAGGATTGGATCATCTCGATAATAATTCGGGCAATCAGTACCCATGTATAAACCCTCACCAAAAAGATGAGAATAATTCCAATTTCAGTCACGATTACTCAGCCTATCGAATAGTCCCCCGCACGTGCGCATTGCGCTCCGTACGGGGGTTATTGGGTGTGCGTCGTTGTGCTTGGGCCGCGCTCCTAGCGCAGGCCGGCGGCGCGCTCCAATTCAGGTTTGGCGATATCGGCGGACTTCGGCACGACGGCGAATACCTTGCGCTGGGTATCCATCTCCTTCGACAGGTTGAGCATGCGGCCTTCTAGGCCAAAGCAGAGACCCGCTGCGAAGTCGATGAAGCGCTTGGCGGTGCCGCGCTCGGCATCGGTAAGCTCAAAGACCACTGCATCGCCATCGCGGAAGGGCTCACCCACCTTGGCGGCATCGTTGAACGAGGTCAGGGAGATTGCCACGATAGTCGGGACGAACTTTTCCTCGACAGGCGCCGGCGCTGGGGTTGGCTCATAAGCCTGCGGGGCGCGGCGCGGGGCGTATGCCGCAGAAGTAGCTGCTCCGTTGCCCGCGTAACGCGGCTCGTCGTTGTAGTAGGCGTCGTCTTCTTCGAAATCCATCGGACCAAGCCCGAAGAAATTCTTCGTCCTATCAATGAATGACATTTTTGGGTCTCCCTCTGACCTAAATTTGTTCAAGTTCAAGCGCGTAAATGTGAATGATGTGACTCATGTGATTTACGCTGTGAAATGCGCTTTTGCGATATTTTTAACCTACTGGGCGCTTTCCCATGATGCTGGTTCCGACACGCACAATATCGGTGCCCGCAGCAATCGCCGCATCCATATCCGCGCTCATCCCGGCCGATAGTTTGAGCTGCCGGCCAAGGCGTTCGGAGAGGCGATCCACGTCTGCGCGCACTGTAGTAAACACCTCCCTCGCATCGGCATCGAGGGGAGGAACCACCATGAGCCCTGCGAATTCTAGGTGCTCCGCCTTTTCGACGGCCTCGATAACCTCATCCAGTTCCTCGCGGATTACTCCCCCGCGCGACGTATCGCCATCGGCGGAAACCTGAATGAATATCGGGAGGTTGGACTCTCGCTGGCCGCGCTCTTTTGCCAGGCTCACGCCACGGTCCAGCGCATTGGCCAGTTTCACCGAATCCACTGAATGGACGCTGGTGGCCCACCGTGCGACATGGTTGGCCTTCTTGGTTTGAATCTGGCCAATCATGTGAAACCGCAGCTGGTCTAGCTCCTGCGCCTTTGCCCGGGCTTCTTGCTCGCGGTTTTCCGCTACATCCTCTACCCCAAGCTCCGCTAGAAGGGCGATATCCTCTGCGGGGTGAAACTTGGTCACGACCAATAACTGCGGTGCTGGGCGGTCATGCTCGGCGGCAATGGCTCTAATGTGTTCTTTTGTTGCGGCGAGATTATCTGCCAATTCTTGTTTCCGGTTACTCATGATTAGCCTCCAACCAAATCACACCGGCCTGGCGGCCAGTGGTTCCTTCGCGGCGATAAGAAAAGAAATCCGTGTCCTCAATGGTGCAGCGCGGATCAGAATCGATATTGGTAATGCCCAGGCCCATCAATTGGCGGATAAGGCCAGCGCGTACGTCGATGCCCCACGTCCCTGTCGCGGTCTTACATTTCGAGCCGGGAAGGCGCCGTTCGACATCGTTGGCCATTTCTTCCGGCACCTCGTAGTTTTTCCCGGATGCGGCGGGTCCCATGACCACCTGGATTCGCTCCGGCTGAGCGCCAAGTTTCTGCATCTCGCGCACGGAATTGACCACGATGCCGTTGCGGGCACCGAGCCGGCCGGCGTGGACGGCGGCGATGACGCCGGCGGGGACATCGACAAGCAGCACGGGCGTGCAATCCGCGACGAGGACGCCAAGGCCAAGCCGGCGTTGCGTGGTCACAATCGCATCCGTTGCTGGCACTGGGGACTCTTGCGGGCCATCGATGACGGTGACCGTATTTGTATGGAGCTGTTCCATCCACACAATGTTTTCGAGCCCGGTAACGCGCAAGAGGCGCTCGCGGTTAGCCGCCACGTTGGTGGGATCGTCGCCGACGTGGCCGCCAAGATTAAAAGACTCATATGGATATGCAGACGCCCCGCCTGCACGGCTGGTAAAAACCATGCGGACGGGGCGGCTGGTGCGATGTTCCTCGTTTACTGGCATGCACACCAGCGTAGCGGTTTGCGCTTAGCGCATGAAGGACGGCACATCGAGATCGTCGTCGCCATCATCATCGCGGCGCTGGCTTGGCCGGGACAGGCGGTAGTCTTCGCGACGCTCCTCGCGGAAACGATCGGAGTTGGTGAACAGGCCGCTAGACTCGCTGCGGCGCTCCTCGGGGCGGCGTTCTTCCACGCGGCGGTCGTCGTAGCGACGATCGTCTACGCGGCGCTCATCAGCGCGGCGATCCTCCACGCCACCCTGGCCGGCGCGTGGCTCATAGGAGTGGCGCGGTGCGTAGTCATCGGCCGCGGGCTGAGCAGGCGCCGGGGTGGCGGAGTTGCCGGACTCGCGGTCGCGGTTATCAAAGAGCGAACCGGGCTTGCGCTGCTCGGGAGCGCGCTGTGAAGATGCTGCCTGAGCGGCATTAGCCTCGGCATCGAAACCGGTGGCGATGATGGTGATGCGGATTTCATCGCCCAAGGTGTCATCAATGATGGTGCCGAAGATGAGGTTAACGTCTTCATCCGCGCGCTCTTCGACCATGGAGGCTGCGGAGTTGACCTCGTGCAGGCCCAGGTCGGAGCCGCCGGCGATGGACAGCAGCACGCCCTTGGCGCCTTCCATCGTGGATTCCAATAGCGGGGAGTTGATGGCCTGCTCGGCGGCGGTCATGGCGCGGTTATCGCCCCGTGCGGAGCCGATGCCCATCAGCGCGGAGCCGGCATCAGACATGACGGAGCGAACGTCAGCAAAGTCGACGTTGATCATGCCCGGGATGGTGATCAGGTTGGTAATACCCTGGACACCATTGTGGAGGACCTCATCGGCCGCGCGGAAGGCTTCCACGATGGAAAGCTCTTCCCCACCGAGCTGCATCAGGCGGTCATTAGGGATGACAATGAGGGTATCGCAGACCTCGCGCAGCTCCTCGATGCCGGCCATAGCCTGGCGGGTACGGCGCGCGCCCTCGAACTTGAAGGGGCGGGTGACAACGCCCACGGTCAGCGCGCCCATCTTCTTCGCAATGGAAGCCACAACGGGAGCGGCGCCCGTACCGGTGCCGCCACCCTCGCCGGCGGTAACGAATACCATATCGGAGCCCTGCAGGGCGTCCTCGATTTCGGACTTGTGGTCTTCCGCAGAGGTCTTGCCCACCTCAGGGTTGGCGCCTGCGCCCAATCCGCGGGTGGCTTCGCGGCCGATGTCGAGCTTGGTATCGGCATCGGAGAAAATCAGCGCCTGGGAGTCAGTGTTGATGGCGACGAATTGGACGCCCTTCAGGCCTTCTTCGATCATGCGGTTCACGGCGTTGACGCCGCCGCCGCCGACGCCGACGACCTTGATATCCGCGAGATTGTTGTTGGAAGAGATCATGTGAGCAGGTCTCACCTTTCGCTACTTTAAGTCTGCACGTGCATTAAACGAGGATTGTATGCGCTTCACCAGAGTGAATCGCGTTCCCCTCCATCTTTAACGACACACCTGTAATTTTCATGCTCATTTTACGCGTGTCGAGACTCTCAAGTACCACTTTAGGGTTGTTGGCCTGCGGTTTTGTCCGCCACTTCCGCACCATTGACACCACCCGAGAGAGAAAATAAAAGACCCTGCAGCGCATACGCTGGGGGCGCGGCGCGGCAGGGAATTTTTCGGGTCTATCTCAACCTCCACCGAGGTATCTACCCTATCCGCGGGTAGTGACCAGTTCAGGGTTAGAGATATTCCATTCTTGGCCCTCCATCTTCAGCACGGTGGCGAAGGCGCGAGCCTTATCATCGTTATTTTTATCGCTGGCACCCCAGAAAATGCGGCGATCATCCTTGGTAGTGAACTGCAAGGAATAGGAATCGGTGACTTCGAGGGTGGCGACGTGGTGGCGCACGTCATCAGACAGCGCGGCAATGGCAGCCACCGCGTCTTGGGCCTCGGAGGAGCCACTGTCGATGTCCCCGGTAAGTTCCACCGCACCTTCAGGAGGCTCTGCGGAGGTAAACTCCTCCCCCTTGTCATCGATGAGGAAAGTAGTGTCGTCTCGCTTTACGAAGGCGACGGGCTTGTGTTCCTGCACGGAGATAGTCAAGGTCGATGGCAGGTCACGCGAGACCGTCACCGAATCCGCCCAGTCCAAGCCGGCGACTCCACTGGCGGCCGCGTGCGCGTCCACCCGCAAGAGATTTTCGCCCTCGGGCACGCCTGCGGCCTCCTGCACCTGGGCGGCATCGAGTTGGTGCACGCCTTCTACCTCAAAATTTTTCACCTTAAAGATGGGCAGCGCCCACACCGCGATGGCCACCAGCAGCACGAGGGCAAGCAGGCCACCGACGATGCCGAAAATGAGTTTCTTCGACACCCGCACTAGTGGGCCCGCAATTCATCGAGGATTTCCGCGGCCACGAGGGTGATAGAACCGGCGCCAATGGTCAAGATGATATCGCCCGGCTGTGCGATGGAGACCACGTCCTTGGCCGCGGCGGAAAAGTCTGGCTCGAAGATAACCTCCATCTCTTCCGGCATCTTGTTGGTGATGATGCGCGAGGTAATGCCTTCCACGGGTTGCTCGCGGGCGCCGTAGATATCGAGTACAACGGCGGCATCGGCAAGCGCAAGCGCCTGCGCAAACTCGGCGTCGAATTCCATGGTGCGCGAGTACAGGTGCGGTTGGAAACAGGCGATGACGCGGCCCCCATTGCCTTCGGCCGCGACCTTAGCGCGCGCGGCCCGCAGCACCGCGGCAACCTCGGTGGGATGGTGGGCATAATCGTCGAAGACGCGGACGCTACCGCCCTGCCAGTCCACGCTGCCCCGGTACTCAAAGCGGCGGCGCACGCCGCTGAAATCCGCGAGTCCCTCCGCGATGGTGCTGGGCTCGCCGCCCGAAAGCACGCCGGCGATAAGCGCCGCCATGGAGTTGAGCACCATGTGGTGGCCGGGGATCTGCAGCTGGTAGCTCACGGATTCCTCCACGCCGGGCAGGGAAAGTTGCACCGTGCACGCCATGCCGGCGGCGGTGGTCTCCTCCGCGGTCAACGTTGCGGCAAGCGGCACGGAGGTGGTGCGCGCCGTCTCCGCGCCGCCATAGCCGATGACGTTAATGCCGCGGTTAAGCGCCTGCTCACCGATCTCGGCGGCGTGCTCGTCCTCTGCGCACACAACGAGGTAACCGGTTTCCGGGGTGACCAAGTCCGCGAAGTCCGCAAAAACCTTGAAATAGGCGTCCGCGGAGGGGAAATAGTCAAGGTGGTCCGGCTCCGCGTTGGTAATGACGGCGATATCGGGGCTATAGCGCAAGAGCGAGGCATCGGACTCATCAGCCTCGGCAACAAAGGCCTCGCCGGTGCCACCGTGTGCATTGGTGCCGGCGCGATTGAGCTGACCGCCGATGGCAAAGGAGGGATCCAACCCCGCGTGCTGCATGGCGCTCACGGCCATCGAGGTTGTTGAGGTCTTGCCGTGCGTGCCCGCCAGCAGCACCTGGCTGTGCCCCTCCATCAGCGCGGCAAGCAGGTCCGAGCGGCGGATGAGCGGAATATTATTTTCACGCGCGGCGACGAGCTCTGGGTTATCCTGCGGAATCGCCGCGAAGGAGGTGACGACGGTGGTGGGCAGCTCGCCGGAAAGCTTGAGGTTTTCCGCAGCGTGGCCGATGGCTACCTTGGCGCCCATGGAACGCAATACCTCCACTGCGGTGGAGTCCTTCACATCGGAACCGGTAACGACGGCGCCGCGTGCGGCGAGGATGCGGGCCAGACCCGACATCCCAGAGCCGCCGATGCCAATGAGGTGGACGCGGCTGAGATCGTACTGTGCGGGATCGGTCATTTACTTATCCTTCTTTCCTGCCTGCAGTTCTGCGTCCTGCACGCGGGTAGCGATGCGATCAGCGATGATATGCGCCGCATCCCCCGCTGTGGACTGGTCTGCGGCCCGCGTCATGGATTCTAGGCGCTCTGGGTTATCAAGGATGGCGCGGACCTCTTCGATAAGGCGCTCGGGATCCAACTCGGCATCGGGAATCTGCACCGCAGCGCCGGCTTCTACCATTTCGCGCGAGTTCAACGCTTGCTCGCCGTTGCCGTGCGGCAGCGGGACGTAGATTGCGGGAAGGCCCGCGGCGGTAACCTCAGCCACCGTCATCGCGCCCGAGCGGCACACCACAAGGTCCGCTGCAGCCAGCGCGCCGGCCATATCATCGATATACGGCAGAGCGGCGTAGTTCGGGTGCGGCTTGGGCGGTTCGTTTTTCTTGCCATAGGCGTGCAGGAGCTGGAAGTCCTTGGTGAGGTCCTCCGCTGCGCCCGCCACAGCTCCGTTGATGCTGGCTGCGCCCTGGGAGCCCCCGGTAATGAGGATGGTGGGCAGCTGCGCCAAATCCCACTTCGTGCGGGCATCCGCGGCGGTATTCCCGTCCTTATCCGCGGCGGCCGCGGCCAGGCTCGGGCGCACCGGGATGCCGATGACTTCGCCCTCCATGCCGGAATTGGCGTGGGCGTTGAGCCCAATGCCGCCGAGCTTGACGCCCAGCTTATTGGCCATGCCCGCCAGGGCATTGGTCTCGAGGACGTAAAAGGGAATGCCTAAGGTCTTCGCCGCTATATAGGCGGGCCCAGAGACGTAACCGCCAGTACCGAATACGACATCGGCCTCCACATCCTTTAAGACCTTCCGCGCCTGGCGGACAGAGCGTGCGAGCTTGACAGGCAGCTTGGCCAGGTTGGTGCTCACCTTGCGGGGAATCGGCACGGGGGTAATCAGGCGCAGGTCCACGCCGCGGGCGGGAATAATATCGCTTTCCAGCCCCTTTTCGGTCCCTAATGCGGTAATCCGAGCGCCGTAGCGCTCGCGTAAAGCTTCACCGACGGCAAGTGCGGGCTCAATATGTCCTGCAGTGCCGCCACCTGCAAGGACGACGGAAAATGGCGTGGAATTCATAGCCTAAAGGCTACCAGCGCCTACCGCCTCGGGCGGTGCTCGGCGCGCGGATACCTCCGCCCACTTCCGGTCACCGGCCGGCCGTAGCGCTCGTCGCGCACCCGCGGACGGGGCTCCTGCGGCTGAGCATGCCGGCCCCGCTTTTTCGGCTTCCTCGCCGTCGGCGGCTGCGGCTCACCAATGAAAAAGAGGCGATCAAACAGTGGGCGCCCAAAGTTCTGCATGGCAGAAATCTGCATCGGTTCGTGGCGCGCGACGTTGCACAAAATGCCCATCGAGCCAATCGTGATAATTGCCGCCGTACCACCCGCGGAAATCATCGGCAGCTGAATACCGGTCACCGGCAACAAGCCAACGACGTAGGCGATATTGATAAACGCCTGGGTCACCACGCCGATGGTCAGCGTCGCAGCCAGCAGGGATTGGTACTGGTTCTGCGCGCGGGTCGCCGTGCGCAGCCCCACATAGCCCAAGGCGGCGAAGAGGAAAATAACTAGTGCCCCGCCCCACAGGCCGAGCTCCTCGCCCACGATGGCGAAGATGAAGTCGTTCTTGGCTTCTGGCAGGTAGAACCACTTGGCGCGGGATTGGCCGAGGCCAACGCCCCAGAAGCCGCCATCGGCAAGCGAGAGAAAGCCCTGGTAAGACTGAAAGCCCGTGCCCTGGGTATCGGAGATATTGCCAAAGAGTGCATCGAAATAGGTGTGGAAACGGTGGGAGCGGAAGCCGCCGATGAGGAAAACGGCGACCAAGCCCAGCGCACAGAGAATGCCGATGATGATGGGCACGCGCCTGTTAACACCAGCGAAAAAGAGCGTGAAAACCACCACGAGGGCAAAGGACAAGGCCATGCCTAAGTCGCCCTGTCCCACAATGAGCAGGAACATCAAGCCCGCGATGAGCGAGTACATCATGAACGGGTCCGAGAGCTTGAGGGAATGGTGTTCCTTATCCGCCAAGACCGAGGCGCCGAACATTCCTACCGTGATGCGCGCCAGCTCGGAAGGCTGCAGGGAAATCGGGCCGATATAAATCCACGACTGGGAGCCGACCTCCTCGCGGCCGGTACCGACGCCCGGGATGAGCACCGCGATCAACAGCAAAATAGAAAGGGCCAAAAGCCACGGGATGAATTTGCGCAGCGTATGCGGGGAAACTTTCAGGCCGAGCCAGAATGCGCCCAAACCAATGATGACCATGGCGGTTTGCCGCAGCGCCTGGTTCCACACGCCACCATCTTCTGTCAGCGACGTAGCCATGGACGAGGAAAAGACCATAACCACGCCAATGCCAATGAGCGAGAAGATAATTAGGCGCAGCAGCTGATAATCCAGCCCGGCTTGTTGGCGGGCTTGTTCGCGCACATCACTAATGCGCTCGCGCAGGCTCTTTGCCCGGGGGCGCTGCGGGGAGGTGGCCGTCATGAAGTCTCCTAATTTTTTAAAAAGGTCTAATGCGCGCGGGCGATATCCCGCGCTGCCGCGGCAAAAAGGTCGCCACGTTGGGCCATTCCGGTGTACATATCCAACGATGCCGCAGCCGGCGCCAAGAGGACGGTATCGCCTGCCTCGGCGTGTTGCACGGCTGCGCGCACTGCAGCGTTCATCGCTGCCTCCGGGTCGGTAGCCTCGATGAGCTCAACCGGGGTTTGCGGGGCGCGGCGGGCCAGCGCTTTAGCAATAATGCTCTTGTCGATGCCCACCAGCACCGCCGCCTTCAACCGCGCGGCGTGAGTAGCGATGAGCTCATCCACATCCGCGCCCTTAAGCTGCCCGCCGGCGACCCAGACAACAGAATCGAATCCCTCTAGGGCAGCATCGGCCGCATGCGGGTTGGTGGCCTTGGAATTATCGATAAAGGAAATCCCGCCGTACTCGTGTACCACGGCGCCGCGGTGACCAGCCACCGCGTAGGCGGCCAGGCCCTCCTGAATGGCGGCGGGGCTGGCACCCGCCAACCGCGCCACGCTCGCGGCAGCCGCCGCGTCGAGGACACCTGCAAGGCCCGCCGGCTCGATTCCCTCGGCGGAGGCGAGATCTATGGCGTCCTCACCGTCCAGCCTGGAGACCAGGCGCCCGGCGCTCACCCCTATCTCACCGGCAACCGGTTCGCCGGCGGTAAAGCCGTACACGCCGTCGATTCCTTCGGCGTAGCTGCCCGCCGCGGCATCGTCCTTGCCCACCACGGCGCGGGTGCCGTGCAGCGCCTTGACCTTGGCGCGGGCATAGGCATCGAAGGACCCGTGCCAATCCAAGTGGTCTTCGGCCACGTTGAGCAGCACGCCGACATCGGGGCGCAGCTCGCTGGACCAGTGCAATTGGAAGGACGAAAGCTCGGCGCACAGCACGTCTACCCGCGGGGTGGCGGTCAGGGCATCAAAAAGCGAGACCCCAATATTGCCCACGGCTTGGGCACGCAACCCGCTGCGGGCGGTATCGGCCTGCATAATCTGGGTCAGCATTCCCGTGGTAGTGGTCTTGCCATTCGTGCCGGTGACTACGAGCCAGGTGCGAGGTGGGCCGAAAACCTCGGCGCGGTCGAGACGGTAGGCCAGCTCGACGTCGCCGATAACCTCCACGCCTGCGGCCTGGAAGGAGTCTAAGAGGGCGGAATCGGGCCGCCATCCCGGCGAGGTCACCACCAGGTCATAGTCGCCCGGTGCCGGGGCGTCGGTCGATACCGTAGCCACGCCAAACTCTTCCGCCAGGGCCGCTAGGGCAGCGGCATTGGAATCGGCGACGGTGGTATCCACGCCGAGGCGCGCGAGCATCGCCACGCACCCGCGGCCAGAGACGCCGGCTCCTGCGACGAGGACACGCCCGCGCAGAAAAGGTGGTAGCTCAGCCATGATGAGTGCCTCAATCCTTAAGTATCTAGTGCCAAAACTTTATTGCAGGTTTCCAAAGCTGACTGCAGAGAGCCAATCGCCGTAAAAGATGCAGATGCCCGCCATCGCGGCCATCGCGCTTAATAGCCAGAAACGCGTGACAACCGCAGTCTCTGCCCAGCCGCCATTTTCAAAGTGGTGGTGGATGGGCGCCATGCGGAAAAAGCGCTTGCCCGTCGTGCGGAAGACCACGATCTGGATGACTACGGAGACCGTCTCGATGACGAAGATGGCGCCGATGATGATCATCAGCAGCTCGGTGCGGGTGGTCACAGAAAGGCCGGCGACGAGGCCACCGAGCGCGAGCGAACCGGTATCGCCCATGAAGATTTTCGCCGGTGCGGCATTCCACCACAGGAAGCCGAGGCAGCCGCCCAGGCCCGCGGCCGCGAGAACCGCAAGATCCAAGGGATCGCGGACCTCGTAGCAGCCGGCGGCCGGGGAAATCGAGCACGAGTTGCGGAACTGCCAGAAGCTAATGAGCGTATAGGCACCCATCACCATCGCCGTGGTACCGGCGGCGAGGCCGTCGAGGCCATCGGTCAGGTTGACCGCATTCGACCACGCGGCGATGAGCAGGTACAAAAAGACCAAGAAAATAATCGTGCCAATTACGGCGCCGCCGACGGCGATATCGAAGGTATCGAAATCGCGGACGAATGACAGGTTTGTGGACGCGGGGGTCAGCCCATTGGCATCCGGGAATTGTAGGGCGAGGATGCCGAAGATGAGCGCGATGGCCAGCTGTCCTACCAGCTTCGCGGTTTTATTAAGGCCGAGGTTGCGCTTTTTAAACAGCTTGATGAAGTCATCGGCAAAACCCAGACCGCCGAGTCCCATGGTCAAGAAGTAGACCAATAACCCCGAGGGGCTAAATCCACCGTTGCCGGTTGCGCGGGCATAAATTCCCACGATGAGGTAGGCCACGGTGATGGCCAGCAGGATCGCCAGTCCGCCCATCGTCGGGGTGCCTCGCTTACGCAGGTGGAGCTGCGGGCCGTCTTCGCGGATTTCTTGGCCTTTTCCGACGCCAGAAAAATACCGAACCAAAACTGGGGTGGTAAAAATCGCGACGAGGAAACTGACGACGCCCGCGATAATGATCTGAGTCATTGCTAGAGATCTTTCTCCTTGAGATAGGGACTAACGGCGATTGAGCTGTTCTGCCACGCGCCACAGGCGCTGGGCATTCGAGGATTTCACGAGGACGACGTCCTTGGCCGTGCGCGCGGACCAGTCCTCCACCCCGGCAGGGGCTACCCGCAGGATATTGTCCACGGCCGCCGTCGCGGCCTCGATATCGGGGCAAAGTTCAGTCTGGATGCCGTGCGCGTGCGCGGCCTCCGCCATGGCTACGGTATGGGCTCCTTCTCCTACCGCGACGAGGTGATCCACATGGTACTTCGAGAGCACCGATCCAAGAATGCGGTGGGCTTCGACGGCTTCGCCTCCAAGCTCGCCCATCTCACCGAGCACCGCGATGGAGCGGGCATCGGGACGGGCGGCGGCGGTATAGGCCAAGGCGGCAATCGCCGCGTGCATCGAATCCGGGTTGGCATTATAGGAGTCATCGATGACGGTGACGCCATCGCGGCGGGTGCGCACGTCCATACGGTGCGCCGAACTCGTCTGGTGTCCGCTGAGCGCACGCGCGACAACCGTGGGTTCCACGCCCGATTCGATGGCCGCTGCGGCCGCAGCCAGGGCATTGGAGACCTGGTGCTTTCCAAAGACCTGCAGCTTAATCTCCATCGGCGCGACGCCAGGGGCGTGGAAGGTAAAGGACGGGCGGGCGACATCGTCAAGCTCAATGTCTGTGGCATAGTACTGCGCATCCGCGGCTTGCGGTCGATTGGCGGAATAAAATACCACCTTGGCCTGCGTGCGCGGTGCCATAGAAGCCACGAAGGGATCGTCCGCATTCAGCACCGCTACCCCGCTGTCTGCCGCGGCGGGCAGGGCCTCAATAAGCTCGCCCTTGGCCTGGGCGATATTTTCGCGCGAACCAAACTCACCCAGGTGGGCGGTACCCACGTTGAGCACCACGCCCACCGTAGGGGCCGTGATCTCGGTCAAGTGGCGAATATGGCCAATCCCGCGCGCGGACATCTCCGCCACGAGGAAACGCGTATGCTCATCGCAGCGCAGGGCGGTATAAGGAAGGCCCACCTCGTTATTGAAAGAGCCGGGCGGGGCGACGGTTTCGCCCTCGGCGCGGAAGATGGTGGCCAGCAAATCCTTAGTAGAGGTCTTGCCCGCGGAGCCGGTAACACCGACGATATCCAGGCCCTGCTCTGCGGCGAGGCGGGAGGTCACCTCGCGTGCGAGATCGGATAATGCCCCAATCACAGCGGCGGCGGAGCCATCCTCATCATTGGCATAAATATCCGCATTCGCGGAATCACCGGTCACGCGGCCTTGGGGCTTGACGATGACCGCCGGTACCCCCACCGGCCGAGCGGCCAGCACGGCCACGGCGCCTTGTTCTATGGCTTTCTCAGCAAAATCATGGCCATCGACGCGGGCACCCGGCAGGGCTACGAACAAGCTGCCGCTCGTGACTTTGCGCGAGTCAAACTCCACGAAACCGGTCACGCGTTCATCGGGATCATCAACGCTATCCAGGCTACCGCCGGTTATCGCGGCGATATCTCCAATAGAAAGTGGAATCATTACTACTCCTTCGTATCCCTAAGAGTATCGCGATGCGCCGTTCCCGCCAGCTTTTCCTCAATGGCGCGCGCCATTTCCTCTCGGTCATCAAAGTGCAGGGTGCGCTCGCCCACAAGCTGGCCTACCTCGTGGCCCTTGCCGACGACGATGATGGCATCGCCCGGCTGCGCCCAATCCACGACTTCATCAATGGCACGTGCGCGCGAGCCCTGCTCCCGGATATCGGCGTCCGGCGCAGCCTCCCGGGCGCCCTGGATAACCGCCGCGCGGATTGCGGCGGGGTCTTCGGTGCGCGGGTTATCATCGGTGACCACCGTGAGATCCGCCCGGGTGGCCGCAGCCTCTCCCATAATCGGGCGCTTGGTGCTATCGCGGTCACCGCCGGCGCCGACGACGACACCCACTCGCCCGGAGGTGCCCTCCAATTGCAGGCGCAGGGTATCGAGCACTGCAGCAATGGCTGCGGGCTTGTGGGCATAATCCACTACGGCCACGAAGTCCTGACCGCGGTCGATCCTTTCCATGCGCCCCGGAACGGCGACGTTTTCCACGCCGGTCAAAAAGACCTGCGGGTCTTCGCCCACGGCAGTGGCCATTCCCAGTGCAAGGGCGGCATTAGCGATATTGAACTCACCTGGCAATGGCAACCGGAAGGAAAAATCGGTGCCGTCTAGTTTGAGGTCAACCTCCTGTGCACCGGTAGCCTCGGTGGCCGTCTGCTGGGCGGAGATCGTGGCATCGCCTGCGCGCGTTGCCACCGTCGTAATCGGGGTATCCGCGTCTTCTACCATTCCCCGCAGGCGCTCACCCCACTCATCATCAACGCAGATGACCGCGCGCTCGGCGGCCTGCTCACCTAGGAATAGCCGGGACTTGGCCGAAAAGTACTCCTCCATCGTGGGATGGAAATCTAGGTGGTCTTGGCTGAGGTTGCTGAACCCAGCCACGGCAAAGTTGGTGCCGCGCACGCGGCCGAGCTCCAAAGCGTGGGAAGAAACCTCCATAACTACGTGGGTAACACCCTCGTCCTTCATGCGGGCGAAAAGCTCTTGCAGCCGTGGGGCTTCCGGCGTGGTCAAGGAGGTGGGCACCGGCGTGCGATTAATGCGGGTGCCGGTCGTGCCGATAAGGCCTACGGAGTGGCCAGCCTGCAAGAGACCAGCCTCCAATAAGTAACTAGTCGTCGTCTTGCCGGACGTGCCGGTAATCCCCAAGACCGTGAGATCGCCAGTGGGGTGCCCATAGATTTCTGCCGCGATGGGGCCTAAGACGGCGCGGATATCGTCTACCACGATGATCGGCCGAGTCTCGTTAGCCTGGCGGAGGTGGTCGAGCCCGGGGGCATCGGTAAGCACCGCGCCCGCCTTGGTATCCCCGACGAACTGCGCGCCGTGCACGCGCGTGCCCGGAAGGGCGGCAAATAATGCGCCTTCGGGAAGGCTGGCGGAATCCAAGCCGCACGCACTGACCTCAACGGTGCCATCACCGATGACGCGTCCGTGCGAAAGCTGCGCAAGTTTTTCTAAGGAAACAGACATTTCAAGCTCCTATTGTTCCCGCAGGGTCATCCGCGGCGCTGGTGTCGAGGTAGGAATATTGTCGCGATTGAGCAGCCAGGAAGAAATATCCCGGAAGATGGGGGCCGCGGACTGGCCGCCACCACCATTGTCTTCCACGCCGGACTTGGGCTCATCGAGCATGACTGCGACGACGAAACGTGGGTCATCGGCAGGCGCAATGCCCGCGAAGGTAATCCAGTACGCGGAATTAGAATACGCCCCGGAATTCGGGTCCACCTTCTGCGCGGTACCGGTCTTGCCGGAGAGCTGGTAGCCATCCAATTGGGCATTAGCGGCCGTACCGTTTTGCACCCCGGCATCGTCATCTTGGAAGACGGCGCGGAACATATCCACCGTAGTTTTGGCGGTTTCCTTGTCTACTACCTGGGTCTTCTTTGGCTCGGGCAGCTTTTCCGTTTCGCCATCGGGGTCTTTGATCTCGTCGATGATGCGCGGTTCGATGCGCTCGCCGCCATTGGCCAACGCTTGGTACACGCTAGCCATCTGCAGCGTCGTCCACGCCTGACCTTGGCCGATGGGCAAGTTGGCAAAGGTGCCGCCTGACCACTGCTCTTGGTCTGGCACCGTGCCGGCGGATTCATTCGGCAGCTCAATGCCCGTGTTAGCGCCCAAACCAAACTTCTTCAGGTACTCCGCATATTTCTCAGGCCCGAGCTTATCCGCGATCATCAAGGTGCCCACGTTGGAGGACTTACCAAAGATGCCGGTGGTGGTATACGGCTCGGTCCCGTGGGTCCAAGCATCGTTGACGGTCACGCCAGCCATGTCGATGGAGCCCGGAACCTGGTGCACCTCGTCCGGAGTAGTGATACCCTCCTGCAATGCGGCTGCCGCCGTCACTATCTTGGCAACGGATCCCGGCTCATAGGGGTGGGAGATGCTGCGGTTCTCAAAGTCCTTGCCCTCTTTGAGCTGGTCTTCGATATTCTTATTCGGGTCCACCGTATCGGTATTAGCCATGGCGAGCACCTGGCCCGTCGCGGCATCAAGCACTACAGCCTCGGCACCCTCCGCCTGCGAATTGGCCTTAGCCTTTTCCAGCTTTTGCTGGACGTAAGTCTGCAGATCCAAATCGAGGGTGAGAGTGACATCGCGGCCGTCAACGGCATCCACGACATCGCGCAGGGTGCCGGGGATAACCTGCCCATCGGTGGAGACATCCTCCGTGGACTGCCCATCGATGCCGGTAAGCTCGGTATCGCGGGCCGCCTCAAAGCCAAATTGACCGTGGCCATCCATCGAGACCTTGCCCACGACGTTTTCTGCAATCGCCCCATTCGGGTACTGGCGGATATCCTGCCGGTCAGCTGCCACACCGTGGTACTTATTGGAAATCTCTACGGCAACATCTGGGTCCACATTGCGGACCAAGACCTCGTACTGCGTATCGGCTTTGAGCTTGTTTTTAATATCGTCCGCATCCACCTTGGAGGCAGAGGCACCCGAATCCTCAATCATCTTCGGAATGCCCTCAGACATCTCCTTGAGTTTGTCCTCCATTTGTTTGGTGAGGTACTCCTCTTTTTTGTTGTCATCCATGCCCTCGAGTTTCCCCTCGGACGTGGCTTCCATTTTCGCCTGCTCTTTCAGTTCATCGCGCAGGCGCGTGGGAGAGACAGTCAAGGAACGAGACTTCATCGTATAGGCCAAACGCTGACCATCTCGGTCCAAGATCTCTCCCCTGCGGGCGGGGTCGATGTAGACGCGTTCGCGCTGGGTAACAGCCTTCGCCGCAAGGTCTGGACCCCAGACCAATTGCACCCAAGCAAGGCGGCCGCCCAAAGCGACGGTGGCGACGACGACACAGGTCAAAATGATGCGCAGGCGCTGGCGCATGATCGCTTTTTGGGGCACAACAGAGCTAGCAGCGCGGCGCGGCCGCGGACGGTGTCCACGGTTGCCACCATTATTCGGTGCAGTCACGGTGTTCAGTCACCTTCCCTTCGCCGCCACAGGTTCTTGCGTGTATCGATTGTGCCCTACAAGATGGGCAGTGCCCGCGCTACCACGCGCGAGCACAGAGAATTTCACCACTTATTCTGTCCGTTTAATCGGCCTGGCTGGTGTACGGCGCGCGGGCGGGAAGGTTGGGGCGACTATCGCTGGCGTTATCGCGGTTTTCGTCGTCATCGCTGCCACGGTGCTCATCCCGGTTCTCGTCCGCATCGTTGCCGCGGGCATGTTGCTGCTGTCCGCGCGGCACAGCGTTGAGGGAATCAGACATCCCCTCCGTATCCTTTGGATCGCTCGAGGCTTGGCCCGGGCGGATGGGTTCACCGTTGACATCGATAAGCTTTTCCGTATACGGGGTGCCTTCGCGCTTGGCGATGATCTCTCCATCCCCGCCTACCTCAGTCACGCCGGGTTGCTTGGGCACTGCCATGCCCAATTCATCCGCGCGGCGGGCAATATCAGCCGAGGAGCTCAAGTTTTCGGCGTCCCGATTCAGCGATTCAATCTGATTATCCAACTGCGATTCCTGCACCGTCAGCTGCTGGATTTTAAACGTCTGTGAGGTGGACAAACCAGAGAGCCACATGGCCAGCACTACCCCGCCAATGAGCAAGGTAACGGCTAAGACGGCAACTCGGACAAAAGCGTTATTCTGCTTCGTCTGCTGTTGCAGCCGCCGGCCGCGGAAGCTGACGACCTGCTTCGAACCAAGCCGGTTCGGCCCGCGGTGCGGCACCCGGGTACGGCTAGGGGCCGTGCGGCGCGCCGTTTTGCCAGTGGTCCTGGTGGAGGTGCGCTCGCGCACTGCGGTCGGCGCTCCCGTATCGATTCCGGTGGTGAAGTCTCGGCTGGCGCCCATGCTGCGAGTGGCCTCCCTGTCGCGGCTATCCGTTAAGTGCTGGTTTCGGCGTGGGATGGTGCTCATTTCTTGCCTCCCGGGGTTAAAAATTCTGGCGTGCCTTCAAGCCGTTCTAGGGCGCGCACGCGCACCGACGCGGCGCGGGAATTTTCTTCTACTTCCGCCTGAGATGCCTTTTCGGCCCCACGGGTAACCGTGGCGAATTCCGGTGCGGTACCCGGCAGGTCCATCGGCAAGCCGGCAGGCGTAGTGGACGTAGAAAGGTCCTTGAATGCCGCTTTTACGAGGCGGTCTTCTAAGGACTGGTAGCTCATAAAGACCGCGCGCGCCCCAATGGAAAGCGCATTTGTAATAACGGGAAGCACATTTTCAATGGCCTCCAACTCGCGGTTGACCTCTACCCGCAGCGCTTGGAATGTGCGCTTTGCGGGATGCCCACCCGTGCGGCGCGTTGCCGCCGGAATGGTCGAGTAAAGAAGCTCAACCAGCCGGCCCGAGGTGCTAAAAGGTTCCTTCTCGCGCTCCTTGAGCACGGCGGAGGCAATCTTGCCCGCGAAGCGCTCGTCACCATAGGTCTTAAGAATCCGCGCCAAGTCCCCGTGCGAATACGTATTGAGTACGTCAGCGGCGGTAAGTCCATGGCTCGGGTCCATCCGCATATCCAGCGGCGCATCCGTCTTATAGGCAAAGCCGCGCTCTGCCTGATCCAGCTGCATGGAAGAAACACCCAAATCAAAGAGGGCTCCCGCAATACCGTGGGCGCGGGCAGCTTCAAAGATATCGCCCTCGCCCTGGGCAATGGCGGTGCCGAGCTCATCGAAGCGAGCATTAACCGCGCAAAAACGCGGGCCGAAGGGCTCTAGCCTGGCCGAAGCATTGCGCAATGCCTGCTCATCGCGATCCACACCGATAACGCGCGCCTGCGGAAAGGTCTGGAGGAAGTACTCGCTGTGGCCGCCGGCGCCCAAGGTGGCATCGACAAGCACAGCCTGCGAGCCCGCATCCTCTACCCCGGGGCGCAGGAGCTCTGCCATGCGCTCGCGCATGACCGGCACATGGCCGTGGTTATCCGCCACATCGTAATTAAGGTCAGTTGTAGCCATGTCTCCCCGCGTCCCCCTTTCTTATTTCCGCTGTGCAGGACTTCCTATCGTGGAAAGCACGACGAGTGCATATAGGGCCCTGTCCGAGGCAGGTTTCTGATATCGGGGAAGTACACCAGAATCATCCGCCTCGGACAGAGTCCTTACACGCACTCGAGATGCGGGCTTCTACAGCAAGCCCGCAAGTACGTCATCGGCATCTGCTGCCGAATAAGCATCTTCAGTTTGCGATTGATACTCAGCCCACGCAGCTGCATCCCAAATTTCAAGGAAATCTACCGAGCCAACCACCACGCACTCTTTGGACAAGCCCGCGTACTCACGGTGGCCTGCGGACAAGGTGATGCGACCATGCCCGTCGGGCCGCTGTTCGTCCGCACTTGCCGCCAAGTTACGAATGAAAGCGCGTGCTTCCGGATTGGTTCGAGAAACCGCCGCAGCCTTCCGTGCGCGTTCGGCGAACTCTTCGCGCGGGTACACGGCCAAAGAATGGTCTTGCCCCTTAGTGACCATCAGGCCACCTGCGAGTTCATCACGAAATTTTGCAGGAAGCGTTAAGCGCCCTTTGTCATCAAGTTTCGGAGTGTAGGTTCCGAGAAACATCCCGGCGTCCACCTTCCTCACTCGACAACTCCGGATTCCCTCACGTCAGAAGAGAGTTTTTCAACCCCATTCCTCCGCTGCGCCCCACTCTACCCCACTTTCCCCCACATGCCCCACTTAAATCGCTATATTCTTAATAACTCAAAACGTATGTGCAGTTAAAAGGGTGTTTTTACAGTGGTCAGATTTCCCGCGCCCCACCTTGACAACCCCGGAGATCCACCCCTTTAATCCCACCTACAACATCAAAGTTACTTCACCCCATACGCCACTTACAGCGCATTGCCTGCATAGAGCCCAGGTATTTCCCCCTCCAGCACCCACAATCCCCCTCCGCACCGCAGTTTTGGCAAGAAGGTGGGGCAAAGTGGGAAATTTTGGTGAGCCATAAAAAATCCCCAGCCACCCTTTATGGTGACTGGGGAAATGAAAAGTTCGCGGTTAGCTCTCCTCAAAGCGCCGACGGAAGTTTTCTTCCAGCTTGCTGCCTACTCCATCACTACGGGATGACGCTGCCTTCTTTGCCCGCCCATTAGTGGACTTTTTCTTTCCTGTGCTAGCGGGCTGGTCGCCACGAAGCATCCACACACCAGAGGCAAACATGACAAGGAATCCGGCGATGGACAGCGCAATAAACCACAAGTTTTGCTGCGCCAAGGCCACGCCGCCGACGAGCATGCACAGACCAACCACGATGAGCGCAACCCCACGCAGGGTAAAAGCGCCGCCGGAACCGCCGATCGAGGTAGATTCAGACACAGAAGCGCCAAATTTAGGATCGTCCGCTAATAACGATTCCTCTATTTCACGGAGCGTGCGTTGCTCCTGTTCAGAAAGAGACACTTTTCCTCCAACTAGGGACTGGGCTTCGGCCAATATATCTTCTACCAATACTAACGTCCAGAGTAACCAGTATGTTCCCCAAAAGGTAGTTATTCCTCTCAGCAGTGATTATGCCGCGGTTATGCCGCAAAAGAGCCCAGAATTGTCTCGGCTTCACTCTCATCTAAAAACTGCGCTGCCTGCTGCATTAATCCGTAGACATACTCCTCATCCGGAGTTGCATCCAGGCCAGATGCAACCCGGGCGCGAGTGCGAGAATAGGACTTGAAAGCCTCCGCCCACTGCTTTTCTTCGGCCCCGATTAGAGCCAAGCGATCCCACGCGCTCGTTGGCAGGCGCCGGCGACGAGAGGCCACCGATACCGCTACCCGCGCGCCAGCCGTACGCAATGCAGACTGATAGGCCACCTCTAACGCCTGATCAAAGCGACCCTCCGCCGCGTAGCTTCTCGCCTGATCTAAAAGCTCGCGGGCTTGAAATAAAAAGTGTGCCCGCTTCGCACCCCGCTTACCAGTGAAGCGACCGGTAGTGCGGGACTGCGTTGCCGAAATAATCTGTGCCATTGTTTTTCTCCTGTAGTGCGCCAATAACTAACCGTGTTCGACTGCCGTTGACTTTAAGCAGCCGACTGGA
This sequence comes from Corynebacterium sp. KPL2895, assembly GCF_040225815.1. NCBI lineage: Bacteria > Bacillati > Actinomycetota > Actinomycetes > Mycobacteriales > Corynebacteriaceae > Corynebacterium > Corynebacterium sp. KPL2895. Next base: position 31,752 of record NZ_JBEHFY010000003.1, on the reverse strand, counting down.
CATCTAGTTTCTATTCTAGGTCACATGTTCGAATTATTCAAGAGTTTTACCAGCCATATCTCCCTGCATATCGAACATTGTTCGATAGTTTTTAATGTTCGATGGAATAACCCCACCCCACCCTCGTCCGCCGGTAGCCGCACGTATCTGGTGAGATAGATACCGTGAGTTTCGAAATCCGCCGCTTAACCCCGCAAGAGTTCTCAATGTTGTCTCCTCAGCTCGTGGAGATATACATCGAGGCCATGGGATATGACCCGGTCACGTTTTCGCGCAGTGTTGACCATTGGCGGGCGGATTCCATGCGCCCAGGGTTTACAGCGCTTATCGCCACGCATGACAACGGAGTCGTGGGCGTGACATATGGATTTTTGGGATCACCGGATAGCTGGTGGGATTCCGAGCTGCGCCGAGCCCTGCGCCGAAATGGCGGCCCAACGGAGTCCGAATGGCGCATGCTGCGCAATTACTTTGAAGTAGCCGAAGTACACGTGCTACCGGCCTTTCAAGGACACGGTTTAGGCAGGCAGCTACTTAAAGGGCTGCTGTGGAATATCCCTGCCCAATACGCTTTATTATCAACACCGGAGGCGCCACAGGAAGCCAACGGGGCGTTTCGCCTCTACCGGTCTGTGGGCTTCTTTGATGTCGTGCGTCACCATCGCTACCCCGCGGATCCCCGGCCCTTCGCCATTTTGGGAGTGAGCCTGCCGCTATAAACCTGCGTTATTTCTTCTTGGCCCTAGGCGGTATCGTGTGGAGGTGTGACTATGACGAATATTCCTGAGCTTGCGGATATCCCCGGCGCGGTGCGCGAAAAACTGGCCATCTTCTTGGATCAGCGCCGGGATCACGTGGCAGAGATCGGCGCCCCGGTCAGTACCGCCATGAGCTTCTTGGAATCATTCGTCCTCGATGGCGGAAAAAGAATGCGCCCCATGTATGCGTGGGCGGGTTACCTCGCCGCAGGCCGCGGCTCGGAATCCCCTGAGGCCATGCTGCGCGCGGCGTCCTCGCTGGAGTTTATCCAGGCCTGCGCACTTATCCACGATGACATCATTGACGCGTCGAATACCCGGCGCGGGAAACCAACGGTGCATCGGGAAGCAGAGCGCCTCCACCGGGAATCTGATTTCTTAGGGGATCCGGAATTCTTTGGTACGTCGGTCGCCATCTTGGTGGGTGATTTTGCGCTGGTCTATGCCGAGGATATGTTTCAGGATTCTGGGCTCAGCTCGGAGGCGTTGCAACGTGCACGCGGGCCTTGGCGTGGAATGCGCACCGAGGTTTTGGGCGGCCAATTGCTCGATATTTCCCTCGAGGCAGCCGGTTCCGAATCCGTGGCGCTGAGCAATTCCGTCAATCGCTATAAAACCGCCGCCTATACCATCGAGCGGCCCCTGCATTTGGGCGCTGCCATCGCGGGTGCGAGCGAAGAGTTAATCTCGGCTTTCCGCGGCTATGGGCACGATATCGGCATTGCTTATCAGCTGCGCGATGACCAATTGGGAGTTTTTGGGGATCCTGCGATCACCGGCAAGCCCGCTGGGGACGATCTACGGGAAGGCAAGCGCACGGAGCTTCTCGCCCTAGCGCTACAGCGCGCCGATGAACGCGATCCCAGCGCCGCCGCTACCCTGCGGAAATTCATCGGCCGCACCTCCGATCCGCAGGACTTGCTGCGCCTATCCCAAATCATTGCGGATTCCGGCGCCCCCGATGAGATTGAGCGCCGCATTACCGCGTTGACGGAATCCGGGTTGGCTCATCTGCGTGCGGCACATGTGGATCCGCAGATTACGGAAACACTAGAGCACCTAGCCATTCAGGCGACGACGCGACAAAAGTAGGTGTCACTGTGGCCAAAACCTACTCCTTGCCAGTCCCCCGCGCGCTCCCGCTGGGCCTCGTGGCCTCGTGCATACTTCTTTTTTCGTCTTTTTCTGGCGGCTCGACCCGCAATCGCGGCGGCGTGCTCGAAGCGCTCAATATCGGCTTCTTATCGTATGGTCACGGGCGCAACCTCGGGTTGGTGCTGTATTGGGTGGGCATTTTCCTCCTCGCCGCCGCCTGGGTGCTTGCCGGGCGCATGATTATTCGCCGGCAGCTTAAGCACCCGCGCCCGGAGGGAGGGGTGCGCGAGTTACAACGCATTCTTATCGCATGGGTCACCCCGCTGCTTTTCGCCGGTCCCATGGCTTCCAGGGACGTGTATTCCTACCTCATGCAGGGCGCCATGGTGCGCGACGGGTTCGACCCATATACCGAGGGCGCCGCCATCAACCCTGGGCCCTTCCTGCTGGAGGTCTCGCAAGATTGGCGCAATACCACCACCCCGTATGGGCCACTGCACCTGTGGATTGGCAAAATCGTCACCACCGTCGTGGGCGATAGCGTCACCGCCGGGATCATTATCTATAAGCTGCTTTCACTATCAGGCTTTGTCCTCATTGCGTGGACGGTGCCGCGCATTGCCCGAAAGCTCGGCGCGGATCCGGCGGTCGCGCTGTGGATTGGCGTTGCCAACCCGGTCATCATCTTGCACCTTATCGGTGGCATGCACAATGAATCCCTCATGGTTGGCCTCGTGTCCTTGGGGCTATTGGCCGCGCTGCACCAGCGCTTCCACGCCGCGTTGCTGTTAGTCGGTACGGCGGTGGCGATGAAGGCTACCGCGATCTTCGCCGCCCCCTTCATCGTCTGGCTCATGGTGCACCGCTACGCGCCTAAGGGTTCTACCGTGGCGCGCACGGCGGTAGCCTTCTTCTGCTCAGGCGTCATCGCGGCCGTGGAAATCATCGCCACGGTAGCGCTTATTACTTGGGGCTCCGGCACCTCATGGGGGTGGCTTTCCCAGGTCAGCGGCAACTCCAAGGTGATTAACCCCTTGGCGGGGCCGACATTGGCCGCAGACATCATCGTCCCCGCGGTCCACATTTTTGACCCGGACGCCTCCTATAACGCCATCTTGGGCGTCCTGCGCACGATCGCGATGGTATGCATGCTCATCGGCTTAGTCATCGTGTGGTGGCTAAGCCGACATACTGTCCGCGATGCCATTATGGGCACCGCGGCGGCCTACCAGGTTGCCTTCGTCTTCAACTCGGTGACCCTGCCGTGGTACTACGCCTCCATCTTTACGCTCATGGGCACCTTCCGCCCGCCGCTGTGGCTGCTGAAGTTTACCTCTGGCGTAGCGTTATTTATCAGCTTGAGCTTTTCCGGCGACGGCAACCACCAGCTCTATAACTGGTTCTGGGTCATCGGCCTCATCGTTGTGTCCTGGTCCGCAACGCAGTGGATGTTCGATGGCATTGGGCACAAAGGCCCTCAACTGCCCACACGCAGGGCTAAAAAGCAGACGCCTGAGCCCGCCGAATAACCTCGCGCGCCAGGTGCCCGTGCAGGGCGTCAATGGGCCGGCCAGGAAGGGAATCATCTGCGGTAAATAGGTGGCGCAGGATTTCCTCGTCGTCATAGCCGCCATCGGTAAGCACGGTAATAACGCCGGTGACATGCTTGGCGATGCTCCCCTTGTCATTGAAGAATGCCAGCGGCACACGCTTGCCTTCGGGCGAGTCCCAGACAATGAATTTGCGGTCCTGGAGCAGGTCATAGGCGCGCGTGATGGGAAGACCTAGCTTGTCTGCCACCTGCTGCATGCTGAGCAGCTCTTCGCCGGCCAATAAGGAATTCAGGGAATTTTCTGCATTAGTCACGCCACCTACTTTAACGCGCCCTAGTGGATCGGCCATACTGGGAGTATGACTAGGTTGGAAATTGGTGACGTGTTGGAAGACCGTTACCGCATCGATCGCCCCATCGCCCGCGGCGGTATGTCTACCGTCTATCGCTGCGTGGATATGCGCTTGGGCCGCCAAGTGGCCGCAAAGGTCATGGATGAGCGCTATGACGATGACCCGGTTTTTATCAAGCGCTTTTCCCGCGAGGCCCGCGCGATGGCGCGGTTGCAACACCCCAACCTCGTGGCCATTCATGATTTTTCCGCCGATGGCGAGCCCATTTACCTCATCATGGAGCTCATCGATGGCGGCACCCTGCGCGAGCTGCTTGCCGAAGGCGGCCCGCTGACCGTCCCTGCCGCATTATCGACCCTGCGCAGCGTGCTCCAAGGCCTGACCGAGGTGCACTCCACGGGGCTTATCCACCGCGATATTAAGCCCGATAACGTGCTCATTACCTCGCATCACCGGGTGAAATTGGGCGATTTCGGCTTGGTGCGTGCGAGGAATGCGCAAGCGACCTCGAATATGATCGTCGGCACCGTTTCATATTTGGCGCCGGAACAGGTCACCGGCGAGGATATAACACCCGCCACCGACGTGTATTCCGCCGGTATTGTGCTATTTGAACTCTTGACTGGAACCGTGCCCTTCTCCGGGGATACCCCGATCGCGCACGCCACCGCGCGCCTATATGCGGATGTTCCCGCCCCATCCACGCGTGGTGAGGACGTGCCCAAGCTTGTCGATGCCCTCGTGGCCACCGCCACTGCCCGCGATCCCCGCGAGCGCTTTGCCGATGCCGGGGAGTTTTTAGATGCCCTCGAGGACATTTGCCGGGAATTGGATCTGCCCACGGTAACCATCCCGGTCCCCCGCAACGCCGCTGCCGCGCGCACCGCACAAACACCCACTGACTATTCCGGCATCGGCGCCACGGATGTATTTGAGCCCACGCGGACCATCCCGCAGGGTGCCACCGAGCACTTGGACGGCGGGCCCACCGAGGTTATTCCTCCCGAGCCGGATCCGCAGCAGCCGGACTTTGAAACGCGCCTCGATGTGCCCAAGGCACCGGTCCCCCCGGAGCCGCCACTGCCGCCTGCTCCAGCAGCACCCGCTGCGGGTGTGGGGGAAGCGCATTCTCCTGTACAAGCCCCCGCGCAGGTGGCAGAAGAAGAACCCGCTGAGCGGCCGCTAACCAATCGCCATCCTGCGTCACTGCTGGTCTTTCTCCTCGCAGTGGTGGTGGCAACCGGTGCGGTCGCTATCAGCGGGTGGTGGTTTGGTTCCTCCTATTACGAAGGAACTCCTTCCCTCTGGGTCTAGTGGGAGCTAGTTCCGCAGCATCTCTGCGATGAGGAAGGAAAGCTCGAGGGACTGTTGCGTGTTCAGGCGCGGATCGACGGCGGATTCATAGCGGCCCGGCAGATCTAGGTCGGTGATGTCCTCGGCGCCGCCGAGACATTCCGTGACATCTTCGCCGGTGAACTCGAGGTGCACGCCGCCCGGGTGGGTGCCCAAATCGCGGTGTACCTCGAAGAAGCCCTGCACCTCGTCGACGATCTTGTCAAAGTGGCGGGTCTTGTACCCGTTGGACGAGGTAAAGGTATTGCCGTGCATGGGGTCGGACTGCCACACCACGGTGTGCCCGGAGTCTTCGACGGCCTTGATGATGGGTGGCAACACGCTGCGGACCTTATCGTGCCCCATGCGGGAGATGATGGTCAAGCGGCCGGGCTCGCGGTTGGGATCCAACTTTTCGGCATATTCCACGGCCTGCTCAGGTGTGGCGCCAGGACCAAGCTTGATGCCCACCGGGTTGCCGATCATGGCGGCGAAGTTGACGTGGAAGTCATCCAGACCACGCGTGCGCTCACCAATCCACACTTGGTGCGCGGACAAGTCATAAAGCTTGGTATCACCATTATCGTCTTGGCCCAAGCGCAGCATGGAACGCTCGTAATCCTTCAGCAGCGCCTCGTGCGAACAGTAAATATCCGCTGAGTGCAGCGTGGAATCCTGCACGCCGCAGGCGTTCATGAATTTCAGACCATTTTCAATCTCGCGGGCCAGATCCTGGTAGCGGGCACCGGCGCGCGATTTACGGACGAACTCCCGGTTCCATTCGTGCAGGCGGTACAGGTCAGCGGTGCCGGAGGAGGTCAAAGAGCGTACCAAGTTCATGGCCGCGGAAGAGTTAGCGTAGGCGCGGATCATGCGTGCCGGGTCATGACGGCGATCCTCATCGGTGGGTTCCACGCCATTGACAATGTCCCCGCGGTAATTCAACAAGCCATTCGCGTCCGTATCCGAAGAACGCGGCTTCGCATACTGCCCAGCGATGCGACCCAGCTTCACCACTGGAACGGAAGCACCATAGGTCAAAACGACGGCCATCTGCAGTAAGGTTTTGACGTTGCCGCGAATATGCGGTTCGGTATTAGATTCAAAGGTCTCGGCGCAATCGCCGCCTTGCAGGAGGAAAGCGTTTCCTAGTGCGACATCGGCAAGCTGCCGCTTGAGCTTCTCAATCTCCGGGGCAACCACGATGGGCGGCACCGACTCGAGAATCTTGCGCACGTTATCGGCTTGGGTGGGATCCCAACTAGGCTGTTGCTTTGCGTCACGCTTGATGACGTCCTGGAAGACCTCCTCAATGCCCTCTGGCAATGGTGGAAGATCAGGCAGAACACTTTGCGGAATATCTACTGTCCAACTCACACTTCCATTTAACCATTTGCTGCCTGTCGATTGGTAGTTAACTGCTAGAAATTGATTCTATTCCCCTTGGACAAGGGCAAGACCTCGGTGCAGGCGCGGAATTTGGCGAGGTTATGGCGGGCATCGACAAGCGCATCGTGATTGCCCTTAGGCACGGCTGGCAAGCTGGGGCGGCCGGCGAACTCCCACAGCTGCTTCAACTCGCGGGTATAGCGCGGCAGGCGCTTGGGCAAGCTCGCCATATCGCCCCACAGCTGCGCCAAGACCACGTGGTCATACGCGCCGACCCAAGCCCATAATTCAATTGGCGTAGAGCTGCGCGTGAGAAACTCCAGGATTTCCGTGCGGATGGTGCGGGCCGGCTTCCATGCAGAATCCTGGGGGCTGGGCAGCTTAGCCAACACGTTTTCCTTGACCCAAGAATTGGCCTTAGACGGGTCAAAATCCGTGGATACGGCATAATATTCACTTCCGTTTTCACCGACGATGCCGATGGAGACCAATTCAATGGTCTTGCCATCCTCGATAAATTCGGTGTCATAGAAGTAACGCACGTTTCCCAAGCCTAGCGCTGCGGCGATGGGCGCGGGAAATTGGCCCCACGATCGCGCCACTGTAAAATTTTGCGGGTGAGCAGAACCGAGAATAAAGCCCTGTGGACCACCGCCCTCCCCCTAATCCTGTCTGCGCTCGCGGCGCTGTGGTGGATTATCGATATTCCTGCGTTATTCTCGGGCGAGCTTCGTGCCTTTTACCACATTGACCTCGATGTTTACCGCGAAGGCGGGGCCGGCTTCGGCAGCGATCTTTATGATCGTGACTATTTCGTAGGCACTGACCGCAACTTTTCCCTGCCTTTTACCTACCCACCGTTTGCGGCCCTGCTCTTCGCCCCGCTGCAGTGGGTCCCCCTCACCGCTGCCGCCGTGGTAGTCACGGTCCTCTCCGTACTCGCATTGTGGGTATGCATTGCGCTGGTATTGCGCTCCCTCAACTGCCAGGAATGGGCGGCTTGGGGGCTTTTTGCCGCCATGCTGGCCGAGCCGATTACGCAGACCTTTAGTTTTGGTCAGATCAATATCCTGCTGACCGCACTCGTGGTCATCGATTTGCTGTGGGTGAAAAAGGCCCGTGGCATCCTGACCGGCATCGCCATTGCTATCAAGCTCACTCCCGCCGTCTTTTTGGCCGTCTTCTTCGTCCGCCGCGAATGGAAGGCCTTCTTTACCACCCTGGGATCCTTCGTAGCCGCTGGCCTCATAGCCTTCGCCGCCAATCCGCATAGCTCGATTGAGTATTGGACCTCCACCTTGCGGGATTCCGAGCGCATCGGCGGCCTAGCCTATAGCGCCAACCAGTCCTTGCGCGGCTTGTTTACCCGCCTTAGCCCCGATAACGCAGAAACTCTGTGGCTCATTGGCGTTATCGTCGTCATTGCAATTGTGTGGTTTGCCATGGAGCGCCTTTCCCACGGCAATCAGGTCGTGCTCATGCTGCTGGCGGCGTCTGTGTCGCTGCTGTGCTCCCCCGTATCGTGGTCACACCACTTCACCTGGCTGGTATTAGCGGGCGTCTACTTGGTTGCCAGCCGCCGCTGGATCCTAGCGGCACTCACTTGGCTGGCGCTATTTGCCCGCGGCCACTGGAAAGTTCCGCATACCGAAGACCAAGAACTGGACTGGACGTGGTGGCAGCACATCGTTGGCAATGACTACGTCATCATTACCGTGTTGTTGGTTGCTTGTTCGCTACCATTGGCTCTACGGCGGGGCGGCGCCTACCGATCCGCGGCGGAACCAGTGTCCAGCCAAGGATAGGGACCTTCCCCAGCGCCCACAGTGCAAGCGAAGAAATAGCCGTAAAGATAAAGCACATAGCGATCCAAAACCACGTGTTTTCCAGCGGCCACGTCCCCGCCAAAGACACGACATAATCGTGATGCGCCATGTAGTACCCGTAGCCCACCGTCAAGCCAATAGGGTGCGACAAATAAATCGGTAGCGTGTGCCGTCCGACGAACTTCACGCCTTCTGCAATCCACGGAATGTGGCTAATGAGCACGGCGCCGATAATGCCCGCCGGCACCTCCAGTGCCTGTTCCACGAGGCGCACTAATAAGTTGACATCTCCCCAACCTAAAAAGTCCGCGCCCAGCAGGGGCCAGTTAAAAGCAACATCAGCATCGTTGCCATCCCACACGTGGCGCAGGGCCAGGCCTGCACAATAAGCGCCGATGGCTGAGGCATACGCTCCAGCACTGCGCATGCTCCACGAGCCGCGGAATATCTCTTCTGCCGCAGCAGCAAAACGCGTGATTGGCTCGCGAAGAAAGGCGGCGCCTACGAAGATGGGAAGGAACATAATGGCCTTGCCAATAAACTGAAACTGTTCCTGCCACGCAATAAAAAGCACGGGAGTAAAGCTCAGGCCGATTCCTGCCCACGCCGGTAAAGCACGCACACACCACAAAAATAAATTGAACAAAATGAGCGCGTGGATAAACCACGCCATCGTATGGCCAAGGAAAAGATTTTGCAGCATCTCGGCCATACCCATGGAGGAGTCACCGAAAACCCACTGGTATTCCAGCTGTTTGGTCATATGCTCTACGGACATCCACACCAAATATGGGATGAGGAAAAACCAGAGCCGGCGGGTAAATAACTCCGCGAAACTGTAACGAAAGACTTTATAAGAGAAGTAGCCGGAGACCAGAAAGAACAGGGGAAGGCGCAGGGGGTCGAGAAAGGTATTGAGAGTTGCTAGCCACGTTTGTTCGGCTCCTGGCACCTTCAGCGTGATGTGTAGGAGCACCACGCCGATGATAGAAATTCCTTTTGCGGTATCCGGCCACGCTAAGCGGGCCTGAGGAATTGTAATTACCTCCCTTTAATCTCCGCACCGGCGGGGTATCCGTGGCCGGCCTTTAATGATTCCTTTACATCAGCCGCATAGACATCCACATAGGGATTGCCGGAGAGCTCGGCTAGTGTCCCCATGACCATGTCCGTGAACGCTCGAATGGTCTCGTGCTGCTGCGGATCCATGCCGTGCTCGCGCGCCCAATCGTGCGGGTAAATGGGATCTCCCACGCGCATCCCCACCTTGGCGGGACGGACAATCCACGAGCCGATTGGGTTAGCCTTGCGAGAATTGATCATAACGACGGGGTAGACCGGCTGATTGGTCTCCATGGCAATGCGCCCCATCCCGGTACGCCCCTTGTATACACGCCCATCTGGAGACCGCGTTCCCTCTGGGTAGATACCAAAGAGATCACCGCGCCCCAAAATCTTCCGTGCGGTCTCGAGCATGGCCTCCCCCGCTGATTCATGATCCCGCTCAATGGGAACTTGCCCGACGGAGCTAAAGAACCACTTCTGCATGCCGCCCACGAGGCCGGGGGTGGTGAAATACTCCGCCTTGGCCAAAAAAGTAATTTGGCGCGGGCACAGCAGGGGGAAGAAGAAGGAATCCATCACCGCTTGGTGGTTGGACACCAAAATCGCGGGCCCCTCAGCAGGGATTTTTTCCATCCCTTCTGACCAAGGGCGGTTCCATACACGCAGGGCGGGCCCGAAAAAGATGTGCTTAAACGCCCAGTACCATTTGCTTTTCATCTCCAGCTCGTCCTTCGCTCATTCTAGTGGCCGCGGCGGGCCAGGTCAGCTACGCCAATCATACCTGCTGCCGAGCCCAATTCCGCGGTTGCAACGCGAGCAAGGGGGCGATGCCCAGCGCCGACTATATCCCGGCCCATGGCAGCGGTGGCTTCCTCTAAGTACATATCCGCATCTTGGGACACGCCGCCGCCAATGACAATGAGCTCCGGATCAAGCACATCAGCCACGATGGATAGGCCTTGGCCCAACCACTGCCCAAAGTTCTCCATTACCGCAACACCAAGTGGGTCTCCCCCACGTGCCGCGCGTGCAACCTGCTCACCGGTGGGATACGGCGGCAAGGAGGTCTCATCATAGTTTGGGCGCAGTTCGCGCGCGGTATCCGGCAGGGCCGTGCCAGAGGCATAGCGCTCCAAGCAGCCCCGTTTGCCACACGAGCACTGCCTGCCATTGGGAACCACAACGATATGACCAAATTCCGGAGCAGTTCCAAACGCGCCGCGGTAGATGGTGTCGTGGGTCATCAAGGTAGCGCCAATGCCGGTGCCGACCGCAAAAAATACCCAATCCTTCGCGCCGCGCCCCGCGCCAAAGCGCCATTCTCCCCAAGCGGCGGAGTTGGCATCATGCTCCAACCGGACATGCAGCCCCAAGCGCTCCGCAAGGTTTTTCCGGACGGGCGCATTCCGCCACGGAAGATGCGGGGCGAAGCGGACGGTCTCACACTCTGGATCCAAAAATCCCGCAACAGCAAGGCCCACCGCACCCACGGGATAGTCTGCGCGCAGCTCCTCGACGATTGCTACCAGGTCATCATCAAGTTGGCGCGGGTCGCCCGAGGTTGGCATGGTGCGACTCGCGAGGATGTCCCCGTCTCGAGTAATTACTCCACCGCGCACATTGGTGCCACCGACATCGAAGCCGATAGTAAGATCGGCGGAGTTGTTTTCAAGCATGGATATCAGAATATACCGACAACCGGGCCAGGGTCACATCAAGCCATAAGCTTTCTCAGCCGCTGCCCCATAATCTCCCAGCTCCAGTGCTTTTCGACGTGCCTGCGTCCCGCCTGCCCCATACGAGTACGCATTTCCGGCGAGCGCAAGAGCGCCTTCAAGGCAGCCACAAGCTCATCAACAGATGTGCCCTTGACGACGATCCCCGTCTCCTCCGAAATAGTCTCCGGCGCTCCCCCAGAATCACCAGCGACGACCGGGACCCCGCAGGCCTGTGCCTCTAGGTAAACAATGCCCAAGCCTTCTACGTCCAAGCCTCCGCCGCGAGTGCGCGCCGGCATGGCAAAAATATCCGCGGCATGAAGTGCAGTTTCGATGCTGGGAGCCGGCTGAATCACCGCATCGGGGCAATAAAGCTCCGCCAATTCTCGCAACGCATCGTGATAACGCCCGCGCCCAATCAGCATCAACTGAGCATCCGGGAATTCTTCTCTGACCTGCGGCATCGCCCGCAATAATTGGTCTTGCCCCTTGCGCGGGACTAAACGGGAAATACAGACGATGGTAGGTCCGGTCACTCCGAACTCCGCCTTCGCGGCCGCGCGCTGGGCAGGGGTTGCGGGAGAAAGCAAATCTAGGCTGACTCCAGAGGGCAGGTGAGCCCACTCTGGGTGCGGGCCAAAAGGCCCGCGCAGGCGCCGCAGAGTGTAATCCGAGATATATGTAATGACGTCGGCGTTATTGCCAATCAACCGCAGGCATTGCCGGGCCAGTGGAACCATAGACCAGCCCACCTCGTGGCCATGCGTCGTTGCCACCACGCGGCGTGCCCCTGCCTGCCGCGCAGCCTTGCCCATCAGCGCCAACGGTGCTGCCGCACCAAACCACACGACGTCAATGCCTTCCTGCCGGATGATCTCCTGCATGCGGCGCGTGGTTGCGAGGGTGGGCAGCATCACGCGATGTGGCCACCGAATGACTTTGTAGGCAACCGAGGCGTCATAGTCCTCAGGTGGCTCTTGGGTTGAAGCGAATACTACGACATCGTCTGGGTCAAGCGCTTCAAGGTAGTCCCGCAGGTAGGACTGGATTCCTCCGACTTTGGGAGGAAAGTCATTCGTTACCAGCAGTATGCGGGCCACTTAGAATCGTGCAGTCCCCGAAATAGGCATCGAGTTGAGCGGCACGACCTGAACCGGCACGCCATAGGTTGAGGCGTGTACTACCTGGCCGTTGCCAATGTACATTCCGACATGGGTAACTCCTGGGTAGTAGCCCACGATATCGCCAGGCTGCAGCTGATCAACCGGCACGGAGGTGCCACCTGCAATTTGTGCTTGCGAGGTACGCGGAATGGTCTTCCCAATTTGCTGGTATGCCCAGTACATCAGACCAGAGCAGTCGAACTGGTTCGGGCCGGCAGAACCCCAGCCATAGGGCGAACCCAGCTTGGACAGAGCCGCAGAGCTAGCGCCATCAGCGATCTCTCCCAGGTCGAAATCCAGTTTATCCGTGCCGCCGAATTGTCCTTCCCAAGCTTCGCGCTGTTCATCGCTCAGCGCATCCACCTGAGCTTCGATGTCCGCCTGCTGCTCTTCCAGCGCATCCTTTTGCTTCACCAGCTCATCGCGCTGCTTTTCGAGGTCCTTCTTTTCCTCGCGCACCTTTTTCGCAGCGTCAGCGGCTTCTTGCTGAACCGCTTCAGCCATTGAGACGGCATTTGCCTTTGCATCGAGGGTGCGTTGTGCCTTGCGGGAAAGCGCACCCAAATATCCCATGCGTTCTACGGCGTCTGTTGGGTCTTCTGCAGCCAGAGCGCCCGAAACGGCGGAACGGGAGTCTCCCCGGTAGCGGGACTGTGCCAAATCGTCCACGCGGCCTTGCTGCGTAGAGACATCGCCCTGCGCGTCATGTACGCGTTTTTGGGCCTCTGCGGAGACTTGCTCCGCTTGAGCGACCTCTTCTTCCTTGGCCGCGAGCCTATCTTCTAGCTCTTTGACTTCCTCATTCTTCGCCGAGACCTTACGAGCGACCTCTCCGACGCGATCCACCAGATCATCGACGTTTTCAGAAGTAGATTCTTGGTTCGGTTCCGCCTCCTGCGCGATAACTTGCGGGAGGCCAGTAAGAGAAGTGACAGCGAGGACTGCGGTTAATGCAGCAGCTGGGAGCACACGTTTAGACACGAGAAGACCTTCAACTCAAAATTTTCAAAAATCGATTTTACTATAGCGGGTTTTAGCCGCCGTTGCACAACAAAACCCTTCCCTTTTTCGCAAAGGGAAGGGCATGTCATTTCACTGCGAATTAGAAGCGCACAGCGTTGTTAATCGGCATGTAGTTCAAGTCGCGCTCCTGCACAGGGGTGCCGGAGTTAAGCGCGTCAATGATGGTGCCGTTGCCGGTGTAGATACCGACGTGGGAAGCGCCACCGTAGTAGGAAATGATGTCACCAGGCTGGAGCTGGTCCAGGGAAACAGGGGTACCGCCAGCGGCCTGAGCCTGGGAGGTACGCGGAATCTGAACGCCAGCCTGGGAGTAGGCCCAGCTGGTCAAGCCGGAGCAGTCGAAAGCGTTTGGGCCAGCAGCGCCGTAAACGTACGGCGAGCCGAGGACGGAGCGTGCAGCTTCCAGAGCCTTCTGACCAACGGTGGACGGTGCCGGAGCAGCCTGCTGCTCTGCAGCAGCGACGAAGCTGTCGCCACCCTGGTTGGAAACCTGGCCCAAGGACGGGACATACTTGTCAATGTTTGGGACCTGGTCAATGTTCGGGACGTTTTCCAGACCGGCAACCTCGAAACGGTAGTCGGTATTAGGAACAACGACCTCGGCAGCCTGAGCAACGCCTGGGGCGGCGACAGCTGCGGTTGCAGCGATGGCTGCAGTAGATGCGATACGACGGGTATTTACAGTGCCCTGACGACGGTGCTTTGCCACGAGAAAAACTCCAAATCTTCCTACGCGTCTACTTTTCCTTGTAGAAAAGCTCTGACCCTAGGGCCTAGTGTTCATTGGAGGACCGCTCCTTTAGGCCTTCCTCCACTCGGCCCCTCAGTAGGAGGAGCCAGATGCGACGCTTTAAATTTTCATTTCCTATTGAGCACCTTTTCGGGCGGTAACTCAATGTCTCAAATAGGTTACGAAATCATCACAATCAATGTCCATTCACGATCCCGGATCCGGCTTCGTTACACGTTCGTTATCTTATTTTGACCAAGCCGAGACAAACACGCCATAACGAACATCCAATAAAGCTATTACTGAATTTTACTGGCCATACACTGCAGAAATAGCCGAAAGTCACGCACTCCGCAACCGGCAATCCACTCCTCGAACCCCAAATAAAGAGTGCCAAAAAAGTTATATGTGAGGTTCCTCACACGTCTTTTGGTTCGGCCCCTTCCGTGTCAACAGACTAATTCTTTAACAGACCCTAGCCATTCAAAAAATATTTAACCGCTGTCGATTTGGGGTAGTTGGTACCGTGAGTCCGCGTAGTTGGTACCAGGGTTACGCGTACCTGGTACTGCAAGGGTTTTCTTTCATAGTTGATGCGACACCACGATTCGTTGGTGTCGCATCAACTTCTACTTGGAAAGAAGCTCATTGTTGTGGCTAACTTCAAACAGATTCTTACGATATGCCTTGACGGTGCTAGCTATACGCAGATCGCACATACATTGGGGCGGGGCCTAACCCCGACGTGTCTATTTTCCGGGGGTCAGGCCCTCAGTCGTAAGCCGTCTCAACAACGGCCACCGAATCCACATAGGAGACTTTGACATGCGCAAAGCCACATCCCCAATAGGACCGGACAAATAGAGCAAAAAGCCGGGCCGACTCATTCGGGCCGCCCCGGTACCAACTACCCAGAACACGGCAGTACCGAGTCCCCAGAACACCGGTACCAAAAACTCGCATCTGACAACCGCAATCCGCAACTGGCTAACATTACTTGGAATATGTGGATCCCAAACTGAGCTCCAGGCCCCTTCTCGCTATACAAGACCAGTTGCTGCTCGTCTATGCCCGCCCCTTCAACGCGCAACATCGGAACAACCCCTATATGCCGTAGGTCCGGCGACAAAGTTGCTTTCCTTGGCTTGTGTAGAAAATTCGCCCTCTGTGCCGCGTGGGTCTGCCTACTATGCCCGGAAATTCTGCAGCTTTTTCATCCATCAAAACGAACCATCCAGCGTCAATACCAGCACCAGCCCCCGTCACCCCCGTATGCGCTTGCAACAAACTCGACGGTCACTCCAGTCGCGTTGGTGGCACTTACGCGACGACTGCTATGACTACACGCTGCCTCAATTCTTCGGTTGCACCACTGCATTCGTCACCATAAACGGCGCATCAAATATCCCACAGTGCAGAGGTGCCTACAGGCTCAATTTGTTAGGCTGAAAATTGGCTGTCCTGATACTGAATTTCAGCTGAAATTTCAAATACACCGTGCTGCCGTGACCGGAGAGCCATGGCTCGATACACCGTTTACTTTAAAGAATTGGAGAAGAAAATGCGTAGAACGCTTACCTTAGGAAGCGTCTTACTGGCCACTTCGCTAGCAATCACTGGCTGCGGCTCCTCTGGAGGGCCAGAAAAGGCTCTTAAGAATGCCGCTGACGAGCAAATGGAAGTTCACACAAACCTGTTGGAAGCTGCTCAGCAACACCAATCTGGCGACAGCAAAAAGGCCGAAGAATCGGCACACGAGTGGGTAGATCAAGCTAATGAATTCCAGACAGATTATCTCTGCAAAGAGCAGCGAAACCCAGTATCCCCAGATGAAGTTGTTGCGACAGTCCAAAGCTTGAATCCCTCAGATGTCCCAAGTGAAGAGGAACTCGAGGAGCTAAAGGACAAGAAGGACGATGCGCTCAAAGATCTAGAAGAGTCTGATTCCTCGTCAGATGATGAAGCTTATGTAACTTCAGATAACGAAGATTTTGCAAACTATTTCAATACCAGCGAAATCGAGTTGAAGAAGGAAGATGGAGACTGGAAAGTTTGCGACAGTTCTTTCCAGCTCTTTTAAACAGAACTTCGAAAAATCAATTGTTGCTCGTTGCCTTCTCATCGAGCAATATTTGGACTAAGACATTGAAATAGTCCGTTGATCGTTGAGAGTTATTTTCTTCGCTCCCCTAACGAGGTAAAAAGGCCCCCTTCGTATGGGATATAGGCCGACACTACATCCCTACAATCGTATCGGACTAAGGCGCCAATCTCGCTGACACTTTTGAATACTGCCTGACGACTCTAGTTTCGCCAGGCAGTTCTTTCGTTTGGTGTCGAGAGCATCGACTATGCGCGTTGGACCCGAATTACCCTGCCTTTATGCAAAGGCCTACTAGGGATGAGCTCGGTAGCCCTTTTACAAGCGCTGACACTACTTCTATTCTCGCGATAGAGATCCAGTAGCCTACGAACTACTCGTCGTTTCCTAAGACATCATTGCGCGAGGTTACCTTTTCCAAGCCACATGCACTAGACCTTTAAAAAAGTGTTTGCGGTAGAGAATTTAGACAGTAGAACCGCCCGCAGCTATCAATAAGTTCGAAAACAAACAAGCCCGCTGTTCGCCTCAAATTAGGCGAACAGCGGGCTTATCTAGTGAGCGTGTATCGAGCTAACCCAAGGAGAGGCTAGATGCGGCCGTTTTCCTCGTCATCACGACGGTTGGCCTCGTTGAGGCGGCGGAACATCTCCGCTTCCTCCTCGTGGTTCTCCTCGTGAATCTCGTGAACGCGACGCATGAGTTCCGGATCATCCGGGCTGAAGGTGCCCTGGATTTCGGAATCAGCGTAACCAAGGTGGTTAAGTTGCTTCGGCACCTGAGCGCCTGCGTACTCAAGCGGTACTGCGTGGCCGTGCTCGTCAACGGGGCCAAGCGGCTGGTGGACCTCAATGAAGGCACCATTAGGCAGCTGCTTGATAACACCGGTAGCGATACCGTGCTCGAGCACCTCCCGGTCAGAACGCTGGAGACCAACGCAAATGCGGTAGGTCATGAAGTAGGCAATCGGCGGCAAGATAATCAGGCCGATACGGCCCACCCAAGTCATCGCATTCAGCGAAATCTGGAAGAAGTGCGCGACGTGGTCGTTACCACCGGACAAGGTGACCAGCAAGAAGAATACGATTGCTGCTGCACCAATTGCGGAGCGGGTAGGAACGTCACGCGGACGCTGCAGAAGGTTGTGGTGTGCATCGTCACCAGTGAACTTCTTCTCCAAGAACGGGTAGGTGATAAGCAATACGACCATCAGGCCACACAACAGGGCTACCCAGAACGCAGAAGGAATCGTGTAGTTGCCCAAGTACAGCTCCCAAGCTGGCATGACACGAGCCACACCGTCTGTCCAGAGCATGTAGATATCGGGCTGGGAACCTGCAGAAACCTGGGAGGGGTTGTACGGACCAAGCAACCAGATGGCGTTGATGGTCAGCACACCGGACATAAGAGCCAGCACACCAGCAACCATCATGCCCATACCAATGGCCTTAGTTGCGAAGACCGGCATAATGCGGACACCGACGACGTTGTTCTCTGCACGACCCGGTCCAGGGAACTGGGTGTGCTTCTGGAACCAAACCATGATCAAGTGGGCTGCGATAAGGCCCAGGATGATGCCTGGGATGACCAAAACGTGGAGGATGTAGAAGCGGTCCAGCATCAAGTCGGACGGGAAGTCGCCGTTGAAGATGGCCCAGTGCAGCCAGGTACCGATAATCGGCAGACCCAGAATGATGGCGGACATAATGCGCAGACCAACACCGGAAAGCAGGTCATCCGGCAGGGAGTAACCGAGGAAGCCCTCGATCATGCCCAGCAGGATAAGGGTGCAACCAATAATCCAGTTGGCTTCGCGCGGGCGGCGGAAAGCACCGGTGAAGAAGATGCGCAGCATGTGCGCAACCATCGACATCATGAACAGTAGTGCTGCCCAGTGGTGCATCTGGCGGACAAAGAGGCCGCCGCGTACCTCGAAGGAAATATCAAGGGCCGTTGCGTAGGCGCGCGACATCTCAACACCGTTAAGCGGTGCGTAGGTGCCGTCATAGATGACCTTCGTAATAGAAGGGTCAAAGAAAAGCGCCAGGTATGTACCGGTTAGTAGAAGAATGATGAAGCTATACAGCGCCATCTCACCGAGCATGAAGGACCAGTGGGTCGGAAAGACCTTGTTCAGCTGCGTCCTTAGCACGCCGGCGGCGCTGTAGCGCTCGTCCATGTTGTTGCCCATTTGGGCGAGTTTATTGCTCATTATGACTTACGCTCCCAGAATGCCGGACCGACAGGCTCAATGAAGTTGCCCTCTGCAACAAGGTAGCCCTCATCGTCCACCGTGATAGGCAGCTGTGGCAAAGCACGAGCAGCCGGGCCGAAGACCGGCTTACCGTAGTGCAATGCGTCGAACTGCGACTGGTGGCAGGGGCACAGGATTCGGTTGGTTTGTGCCTCGTACAACGAAGTTGGGCAACCAATGTGAGTACAAATCTTGGAGTAGGCGTAGTAATCGCCGTGGTGGAAGTCTTCCTGTCCCTCACGCTCGATTGCCTTCTGCGCATCGGAGTGGCGCAGACGAATCAACATCACCGCATTGCGGTTGCCGTGGATGGAGTGCATGTGGTTTTCGTATACGTCGCGCTTAGCGTCGTATTGATCACCGTCGTTAACGTCTTCTTCCGCAAGCGGGAAGACGGTCTCCATGCCGCCGGCGGCCAAGTCCTCTGGGCGAACGCGCACGAGGCGGGTAACGCCTTCGGTGGTGTAGTGCTCGCCGGACTCACCGGAGTGCTTCTCAGCAATGGTACCGGTATCACGCGCGAGGTAAAGCTTGACGCCCTCCTCGTGCAACGTCCAACCGGAGGTCCACAGCGTGCCGTCACCGGCGTAGTTCAGCTCGTGACGTACCTTCCATGGGTTGCGGATTGCGCCAGCGAGCGGTGCGATAACCGTCAAGCCGAAGAGCACACCGGCTCCACCGAGAAGACCCTGGATAGTCTTGCGGCGACCGAGCGTGGAGGTCTTCCACGAGTCGTTCAAGAGAGCGGTAAGAGTACGACGGTCAACTTCTTCAGAAGGACCATCGTGGCGACGCTGCACTGAAATCTCTTCCGGCAGAATCTTCTTGACGTACTGCACGATGGCAAAGCCGAGTCCAAAAATGGAAAGTGCGGCGGTAATACCAAGCAGCGGGGTGTAGAGAGTGTGCCATACAAGGCCGTCCTCCCCTAGCTGCTTGTACTGCCAAGGCCAGAAGAGGTAAACACCCAAGAAGCCCAAGCCGCCGATAACGGAGATTGCCAGCCAAATGGCGACGTTGCGCCCCGCGCGCTTTTCTGCGGGGTCACCTTCAACCGGGAAGCGCTCCTTACGGAACGCTACGGTCACATCATCGAGCTCGGTACCAAGTGCAGCAAGTTCATCATTGCTCATCTTATCGAGCTCTGCGTCAGTGTAATTCTTTTTCACATTGCTCATGAGCGCGATCCAATCCACATAGCAGCGGCGCACAGGGCGCTGATACCAATAATCCACATTGCCAGGCCTTCAGCCACTGGGCCGAGACCGCCAAGGTCCCAACCGGCTGGAGACGGAGTCTCTTCTGCAGACTTCAAGTAGGCGATGATGTCCTTCTTTTCGTCTGCAGTCAGCTGGCGGTCAGAGAACTTTGGCATGTTCTGCGGACCGGTCAACATTGCCTGGTAGATCTCCTGCTCGTTAGCAGGCGCGAGCTCAGGAGCGTATTTACCGGAGGAAAGTGCGCCACCCTGGCCGGTGAAGTTGTGGCAAGATGCACAGTTCATGCGGAACAGCTCGGAACCCTTAGCAACGTCTTCGGCCTGAATCTGGCCGTTGTAGTTAGCGCCACGAAGGGATTCCTGAGCGATGCTTCCATCGTCGTTGTAGACGATGTCCGCGCCGCCACCGTTAGCTGCAACATAAGCGGCCAGCGCCAAGGTCTGCTGCTCGGTGTAACGCGGAGCCTTGCGCTCTGCCTGAGCGTCGTTGGACATCATCGGCATACGGCCGGAGTGAACCTGGAAGTACACCGAGCCGGCACCGATACCTACGAGAGAGGGGCCACGGTCTTCGATGCCCTGCAGATTGGCACCGTGGCAAGTGATACAAGCGGTGTCATAGATGTCCTTACCCTCTTGAACGAGGGCTTGGTCATCTTTTTCCGCCGTAGCGACCTGAGCGTCAGGCGTCAAGGCAGAGGCCAAGACGCCAGCGCCGGTCAAACCGATGGCCAAAGCGAAACCACCTGCGAGGGTGCGCTTCGCCTTGCGGCGACGGCGGGTCTTCTTAGCCGTGGCAGTGGTCTGCTCCACTGTCTCGGACTGCGAATTGTTATCCATCATTTTCCTTTAGATAACTCGAACACGGGAGGACTGTTTTGGGGAGAGGTTCGCCGACACTACTGAATCAAGTAGATAACGGTGAACACACCGATCCACACAACGTCAACGAAGTGCCAGTAGTAGGACACTGCCATGGCGGCAGTAGCCTGTGCCGGCGTGAATTTAGATTTAGCGATACGCGCCAGAATGATTGCAAAGGAAATCAAACCGGCGGTTACGTGCGCAGCGTGGAAGCCGGTGATGATGTAGAACACCGAACCAAAGACGCTGGACTGTACCGTCACGCCTGCGTGAATCAACTCAGCCCACTCAAACGCCATGATGCCTAGGAAGACAACACCCAATACCAGCGTGATGGTGTACCAGAGTCGAAGCTTGTAAACGTCACCCCTTTCTGCGGCAAACACGCCGAACTGCGAGGTCACGGAGGAAGAAATCAACACTGCAGTAATGAGAAAGCCCATTGGCAGGTTGATATGGGCAGTGTGCTCTGCCCAATCGCCTTCCTGGCCGTTCGCTCGCGAGGTGAACCACATCGCGAACAGTCCGGCAAAGAACATCAATTCCTGAGACAGGAACACGATGGTGCCCACGCTGACCATATTGGGTCGGTTCAGCGAGGCAACACGTGGTGCTGTCATACCTTGGTTAGAAACTACGCTCGTCACAGTGGTAATTATGGCTGTTCTAGACTCTAAAGTCACTTCAATTCCCCCCGCTTCCGCCATTCGGTTTTCACCAAATTGCCAGCTACCGATAAGGAATGTCTTGTGGCCTACCAAGATTAATTACCTGGGAACTTTTTGTATTCTTTTCCGACGAGACATCAACGCAGGTGACACACTTAAACTTCATCTATAGCCACGATCGCTACCTTTTTGTCTGCTCGAATCACGACAATCCATCCTTCATCCGCAACCGATTTGGACAAGTTTCTTAGAGAGATAAATCACACGGCGGTTTCCGGGGAAAATTGCCCGTTTGCAACTTTCGGATGACCCCCGCAGAAATAGGGGTTTACGTGCTAGGATGCCCCTTTGCTGCCCACTTATAACCTGGGCGCATCCGCTCTCCCCCTCCCCTAAAAAAGTTCTGGATTCTCGGGAACTTTCCTATTTTGTTTACGACGAGGATCGCCAAAGCCCTCCCCACCGTGGTGTGGTGAGGAGGGCTGAGAAGTTTAGGCAGTGGTTGCGACTAGATATGTACTAGTGCTTTTCCTTAGGCAGGCCATACTGCAGGGACAGGCCGGCACAGGCTGCAATCAAGCAGACAGCGCCCAAGGCGATGAGCCAGTAGTACAGGAAGATGACGCCAAGGCCCAAGAATCCGATGGAACCTGCCATAGCCAGTGGCCAGATGGAGCTCGGGGAGAAGAAACCCAAGATACCAGCGGAGTCTTCGGTCTCTGCTTCTTCCCAGTCTTCCGGCAGAACGTCGCTGCGGTTATCGGTGAAGTGAAGGTAGCCACCCAGCATAAGGCAGAGCATGACGGAGAGGAACATGCCTACGATGCCAACCCACTCGGCACCGTAGAGGTAACCATCATCCTTCACGAGGGTGACGCCAAAGATATAAACAATCAGCGAGACGAAAAGGTAAGTCGCGATTGAGTAAAAGACTTTCGATGTTGCACGCATTGTGTAATGTCCTTATCTCTTATGCCGCGGTCTTGACGTAGTTGTCACCATCGGCCGTGTCACGCTCGCCGGAGAACGGGTGGGTGGTAACTGCGTACGGATCCTGGCCAATTTCCTTCAACGCCTCAGCGTTGGTGGCATTCGGGTTCTTCTCGCGGAAGTCCATGTAGGCATTGAAGTCCTCTGGGGAGACAACGCGAATCTCAAAGTTCATCATGGAGTGGTAGGTACCGCACATCTCGGCACAACGGCCAACAAAGGCGCCTTGCTTATCAATCGACTCGACCTGGAAGCTGCGCTCCTGAGCGTTAGATTCAGGGTGTGCATAGACGTCGCGCTTGAACAAGAACTCCGGAACCCAGAATGCGTGAGAAACGTCAGCGGAAGCCAAACGGAATTCGATTGCGGTATCGGAAGGAAGAACCAGAACCGGAACCTCCTCGGTGGAACCTACGGTCTCAATCTTGTTGTAGTTGAGGTAGGAAAGGTCGCCCTTGGACTTACCGTGAATTGGGTTGGGGTTATCCACGCCTTCAGGGTCATGGGCGGTCTTTTCCGCTTCGGCCTGGCGCGCTTCGTCCGCACCGTTATAGTTCTCACCATTGACGCGGTTCTCGGCGTAGCCGAACTTCCAATTCCACTGGAATGCAGTGACGTCGACAACCACCTTTGGATCCTTATCCAATGCGGTGACCTTTTGCTGGGTCTGCACCGTGAAGAAGAACAAGGCCATGATGATCAGGATTGGAACGATGGTCAATACCATTTCCAATGGCACGTTGTACTGCGTCTGGCGCGGGAATTCACCCTTGCCATCGCGCTTGGCCTTCTTCGCGCTCCAGCGGAAGATTGCAGTAAGGAAGAGGCCCCACATGACGAAGCCGACAATCCAAGCTGCAACCCAGACCCAGATCCAGAAGTTGTACATTGCCTCAGCCTCAGGGGTCACACCCTTTGGCCAACCGAATCCCAGGAGGTTCTCTACAGCAGTTGGCGCCTGAACGTCACAACCAGCCAGGGCGAGACCGCCTAGGGCAAGTGCGCCAGCTACGCCCGCCTTACGGGCGAAGGTGCGCTTATTACGCTGTCCCACGTGTGTTCTGCCTTTCTGTCCACACAAACTTCTCGAATACTCACAGAGCACCCTTACCCAATCAGAATAATGGATAAATGCTTGGTTCCCAGCCTTTTTGAAGCTTAAAAGGAGACCCAGGGCGCTCAATTTATATCCACGTTCCAGTAGGTTACCGCCCCACCTGCACAATGTTCCAACCGTACCCCCGGTCTGCACCTTTGCCATGTGCCTTAACTCACAGGGAACAATTCCGGCCATCATCCGAAAGTTCGCACCCTTACGGGGAAGCTGAATTTAAGCTTTTCCGCAGCTTCTTCCAAGCCGTGGCGCTTTCTGGTTTCCACCCCATGCACCGTAGAGTAGGACACCGAGCACTAGTCGCTTAATTAAAAGGAGCTATCTTTACATGTGCGGACTTCTTGGCATGCTCGCGGCCACCGGAAACGTGGACAAATATGTCGACGCGCTCGAGCGGTCGCTTCCTTGCATGCACCACCGCGGACCGGATGCAGCCGGTACTTGGCATGATGGCGACGCCGCCTTCGGCTTTAACCGCCTGTCCATTATCGACTTGGAACATTCCCACCAGCCCCTGCGCTGGGGTCCCGAAGATGAACCAGAGCGGTATGCCCTTACCTTTAACGGCGAGATCTACAACTACGTTGAGCTCCGCGAAGAACTCAAGGCCTTGGGCTATACCTTCTATACGGAAGGTGATGGCGAACCCATTGCGGTGGGCTATCACCACTGGGGCAAGGACGTCGTCGAGCACCTGCGCGGCATGTTTGGCATCGTTATTTGGGATACCAAGACCAAGACCATGTTTGGCGCGCGCGACCAGTTCGGCATCAAGCCGCTTTACTATGCCACCACGGACGCCGGCACCGTCTTTGCCTCCGAGATGAAGTGCATCCTGGAGATGGCCGAGGACATTGGTCTAGAACTCAACCTTGACCGTCGTGCTATTGAGCACTATGTCGACCTGCAATACGTCCCGGAACCGGAATCCCTGCACGCCAATATCCGCCGGGTGGAATCCGGCTGCACTGTGACCCTGAAGCCGGGCGAGGAGGTCGTCTCCGAGCGCTACTTTAAGCCGCGTTTCCCGGTCCAGCAGGTACCAGAAGGAAAAGAACAGCAGCTCTTTGACCGCATTGCAGAAGCGTTGGAGGATTCCGTCGCCAAGCACATGCGTGCCGATGTCACCGTTGGCTCTTTCCTCTCTGGCGGCATCGACTCCACCGCCATCGCTGCCTTGGCCAAACGCCACAACCCGGATCTGCTGACCTTTACTACAGGCTTCGAGCGCGAAGGCTATTCCGAGGTGGACGTGGCCGCGGAATCGGCGGCCGCCATCGGCGTGGAGCACATCGTCAAGATCGTCTCGCCGGAAGAATACGCCGAGTCGATTCCTAAGATCATGTGGTACCTGGATAACCCGGTGGCCGATCCTTCCCTCGTGCCGCTGTACTTCGTGGCCCAAGAGGCCCGCAAGCACGTCAAGGTGGTCTTGTCCGGTGAGGGCGCCGATGAGCTCTTCGGTGGCTACACCATCTATAAGGAGCCGCTGTCGCTCGCCCCATTTGAGAAGATCCCCTCTCCCCTGCGCCAGGGACTGGGCAAGCTTTCCCGCGTGCTGCCAGAAGGTATGAAGGGCAAGTCCCTGCTCAACCGCGGTTCCATGACCATGGAGGAGCGCTACTACGGCAATGCGCGGTCCTTTAACTTTGAGCAGATGCAGCGCGTTATCCCATGGGCCAAGCGCGAGTGGGATCACCGCGAGGTCACTGCGCCCATCTATGCGCAGTCGGAAGACTTTGACCCGGTAGCCCGCATGCAGCACCTTGACCTATTTACCTGGATGCGCGGTGACATCCTGGTCAAGGCCGATAAGATCAATATGGCCAACTCCTTGGAGCTGCGCGTGCCATTCCTGGATAAAGAAGTATTCAAGGTCGCAGAATCCATTCCGCACGATCTGAAGATTTCCCACGGCACCACCAAGTACGCGCTGCGCAAGGCCATGGAACAGATCGTTCCCGCGCACGTCCTCAACCGCAAGAAGCTGGGCTTTCCCGTACCCATGCGCCACTGGCTGGCCGGCGACGAGCTCTACGGCTGGGCACAGGACACCATCAACGATTCCCAGACGGAGGACATCTTCAATAAGAAGGAAGTTCTGGAGATGCTCAAGGAGCACCGCGATGGCGTCTCCGATCACTCCCGCCGCCTGTGGACCGTGCTGTCCTTTATGATCTGGCACGGCATCTTTGTGGAAAAGCGCATCGACCCGCAGATCGAGCAGCGCGACTACCCAGTCAAGCTTTAGGCCGCATTGGGTAAAGCTCTACACCGAGCCATAAAGACATAAAAATAGGGTGAGTGCCGCGAAGCACTCACCCTCTTTCTTTATCCTTCGGTTTAGTTGAAGGAGTCGCCACACGCGCAGGAGCCGGTAGCGTTCGGGTTATCAATGGTAAATCCCTGGGACTCGATGGTGTCAGCGAAGTCGATCTTGGCACCGGTAAGGTACGGCACGGACATCTTGTCCACGACGAGCTTGATGCCACCTACCTCGTCGACCTTGTCACCATCGAGGCTGCGGTCGTCGAAGTAGAGCTGGTAGCGCAGGCCAGCGCAGCCGCCGGGCTGCACTGCGATGCGCAGGGAGAGATCGTCGCGGCCTTCCTGATCAAGCAGGCCCTTTGCCTTTGCGGCTGCGGCCTCGGTCAGAATGACGCCGGTTTCGGAAACTGGAGCGGTCATCACTTCTCCTCAAATGTGTCTTGGTTGCGTAGCCACTACCCTACCCGCATCTACGAGGAGGGAAAAGGTAGCCCATAGTAATAACAACGCCGTGGGCGGGCCTATTCCCCTCTCGGGAGCGAAACCTTGTAGTCTGATCAGCGTGAAACTTCCGTGGCAAAAAGATGACAAGACCTCCCCTGAACCTGCTCCCGTGCAGGAAGAAGTTCAGGAAGAAACCCACCGCAAGGGGTATACCCCTCCGAAGGGTCGTCCCACGCCAAAGCGCCAGGAACAAGAAATCGCGCGCGGCGTGAAGCGCGATCCACATGGGGTATCCGATGCGCAGCGCTACAAGCGCCGCAAGGAACTCAAAAAGTCCATGAGCAAGGACGAGTGGAAAGAATATAAAAAGCAGGAGCGCAAGGAACGCAACCAACGCAACCGCGAAAGCCAAGAGCGCATGGCTGAAGGCGATCCACGCTTCCTCCCTGCCCGCGATCAGGGCGAAGAGCGCGCCTACGTGCGCGATTGGATCGACGCCCGCCGCACGCTTTCGGAATGGGTCATGCCGATGGCGCTTGCCCTTATCGTCGTGGTCTTCGTGACCTATGCCGCCCCCAGCATCGCCGACCTCATCAATGCGATTGCCATGGTGGTCATCCTCATCTTCGCCATCGACGGCATCTGGCTGGGCCGCCGTGCTAATAATGCTGTGCGCAAGAAGTTCCCCGGTACCACCGCCACCGGCTTTGGCCTGGGATTCTACGCATTTTCCCGCGCCAGCCAGCCCCGCAAGTGGCGCATTCCTCGCCCGCGCGTAGAGCGCGGTGCCGACGTTTAAGGAAGCACGCTCATGGCTGATTCCCCGCAGCTTTACCCCTACGGTCGGCTAAGCGGTGCCGCACAGTGGCTAGCCGCCTGCCAGGATCGCTCCCCCGCTTCCGAGCCACATCGGGTGCGGGCCATCATCTTCGCCGAGGACGGTGACGGGATCCCACAGGCCACGGAGACCGCCGCTCGGCGGGTCGGGGCCAGCATTAAATCCGTCACGGTGACGGATTGCTCCACCGCCTATGACCTAGGCGTGCAGGCAGCGGATGCAGAGATTGATGGCGGTGCGGATCTATTGATTCCTGGCGGCATCGACAGCACGCAGGCTGCCGCGGCCGTCATGGGGGTCATGGCGCAGGAGGAGCCGGTGGTGGTCGTCGGCAAGCAGCCAAGCGTCGAGGCTTGGAAGGCCGAGGTTGCGGCCATTCGCGATGCCATGTTTCGGATGCGCGACCTGACTGGGCGGGAGCTCATCAAGGCCTGCGGCTCCCCCGTATTGGCCGCGCTGGTCGGCTTTATCTCCCAGGCGGCGCGGCGGCGCACACCCTTGCTTGTCGATGCCCCCTTGACCTCCACCGCCGCCGTATGCGCCGCTGCAGACACGCGGATCCACGACTGGATCCTTGCCACCAATATCGCGCCGCAGCCGGCTCACCGGTTGGCCTTAAAAAAGCTGCGGCTGGAGCCCCTGCTCGAGCTGCCGATGGAACCGGTACCGGCGCTCGGCGCCTTGGCTGCCCTACCCCTTTTATTACTGGGCGTAGAAATCACCGCGGACGCGACGCAGGCAGAGGCCTAACTGCGCGCCGCAGGTCCGCCTCGCGCCGCGTTACACCGCGGCGCGCTAGACCAGAGTGTGCAACCAGCCGTGGGCATCCTCCACGGCGCCGCGCTGGATACTGGTCAGGCGCTCGCGCAAGGCCATGGAGACCTCGCCTGCCTCGTTATTGTTGACGCTGAAATCGGTGTCCTCACCAAGGACGCGCCCTACCGGCGTGATGACGGCGGCGGTGCCGCAGGCAAAGGCCTCGGTCATCTTCCCTGATTCCACATCGCGCTGCCATTCTTCGGCGGTGATGCGTCGCTCGCTGACCCTATAACCCATGTCTTCGGCGACCTGCAACAAGGATTGGCGGGTAATGCCGGGTAGCAGGGAGCCAGAGAGTGCTGGCGTGACGATCTCGGCGTCGCTACCGGTGCCGTAGACGAACATAAGGTTCATCCCGCCCATCTCTTCGATGTACCGGCGTTCGATGGCATCCAGCCAGACCACCTGGTCGCAGCCCTTTTCTTCGGCCTGCGCCTGCGCCAACAAGGAACCAGCGTAATTGCCGGCGAATTTCGCGGCACCGGTTCCGCCCGGCGCAGCGCGAACATAGTCAGTAGACAGCCACACCGAAACCGGCTTAATGCCGCCGCTGAAATACGCACCGGCGGGCGAGGCCAAGAGGATGAATCGATACGCATTAGCCGGGTGAACGCCTAGCGATACCTCGGTAGAAATCATAAAGGGGCGCAGGTAGAGCGATGCTTCCCCGCCTGCTTCCGGTACCCAGCTCTTATCGATGTCCACCAGCTGGCGCAGTGCCTCGATGAATTCTTCTTGGGGTAGCTCGGGCATCGCCAAGCGCTGCGCCGAATTAATAAAGCGTTGCGCGTTTTGATCAGGGCGGAAGGTAACGATGGAATCATCGGGCTGCCGGTAGGCCTTAATGCCCTCAAAAACGGCCTGGCCGTAGTGAAAAACGTTGCTCGCTGGGTCCATCGTCAGCGGGCCATAGGGACGGACCTGCGCATCGTGCCAGCCTTTCTCCGTGGACCAATCAATGGTCACCATGTGGTCCGTAAAGTACTGGCCAAAGCCGGGATTGGCCAGAATTTTATCTAAATCTGCTGCCGCCGTTGGTTGATTCGTACGGGTAATCGTGTAATCAAGCATGCCCACAATCTACTCCTTTTATCTATAGCCGGGTAGGAATATGTTCACTCTAGCGCGGTACCATGGGCAGAAGTTTCATTAGTACCAATTAAAAAGGAGGACTTTATGTCTCAGTACACTGGACCCGCACGTGGGGCATTTCCTGAGCTTAAGCTAGAAAAGAAGGTCCCGAAGAACGCGCAGGCCCTACTCATCGCCGCATTTAAGGGCGAGGAGGGCATTGAACTTCCAGGCACCTCGCTGCTCAAGCCGGCCGCGCTGCGCGAAGCATACGAGTCCCTCATCGCCGTGGGGGCAACCGGCAAGGCCAATGAGGTCACCCGCATCCCGGCGCCCAAGAAGGCGGAGGTCGATTCCATCATCGCCGTCGGCCTTGGCGATGCCGAGGACCTCGATGCAGAAACCTTGCGCCGCGCCGCCGGCAGCGCCGCACGCTCGATATCCAAGGTGGAAGAGGTGGCCACCTCCTTGGGCGATTTTGGCATCGCTCCCACGGTAGAGGGCCTTACCCTGGGCGGTTACAAGTTCAAGGGGCTTCGTTCTAAGTCCGGCAAGGATTCGGAGCAGCCAGCCGCCTTTACCGTGGTGGCAGAAAAGTCCGCGCGCGAGGAATTCGAGGCGGCCAAGATCACCGCGGAGTCCGTGGTGATTGCCCGCGACCTGGTCAATACCCCGTCCAACCTGCTGTACCCGGAGTCTTATGCAGACTTCCTCTCCGCCCAGGCTAAAGAGGTTGGCCTCGAGGTAGAAATCCTGGATGAAAAGGCGCTGCAGAAGCAGGGCTTTGGCGGCATTACCGCCGTCGGCCGCGGTTCCGCTCGCCCGCCGCGCCTGGTGCGCCTGAGCTGGAACCCGAAGAAGGCGAAAAAGCACGTGGCGCTCGTGGGCAAGGGCATCACCTTCGATACCGGCGGCATTTCCTTAAAGCCGGGGTCTGGCATGTGGGACATGATTTCCGATATGGGCGGTTCCGCCGCCATGGCCGTCTCCATCATCGCTGCGGCCAAGCTCAACCTGCCAGTGAAGATCACCGCTACCCTGCCGCTGGCAGAAAACATGCCGGGCGATAACGCCACCCGCCCAGGCGATGTCATCACCCACTACGGCGGCATTACCTCTGAGGTTCTCAATACCGATGCGGAGGGCCGCCTCGTGCTTGCCGATGCCATTGCGCGCGCCAGCGAGGATAAGCCCGACTTCCTCATCGAAACCGCCACGCTGACCGGCGCCCAGATGGTCGCCCTAGGCGAGCGCACCGCTGGCGTCATGGGTTCGGAAGACTTCCGCGACCGCATGGCGGGCATCGGCCGCGAGGTCGGTGAAAATGCCTGGGCCATGCCGCTATTGGAAGAACACGATGAATCCGTGAAATCCGCCAGCGCCGATATCCGCAATATCAATGCCAAGCGCGAGGGCGGCATGGAATACGCCGGCACCTACTTAAAGCAGTTCGTGGGCGAGGGCATCGAATGGGCACACATCGATGTCGCCGGGCCTTCCTTCAATACCACCGGCGCTTATGGCTATACGCCAAAGATGGGTACGGGCGTTCCCACCCGCACCGTCATCGCTGCCCTCCGCGAGATTGCTGAATCAAAGTAATACCTCACGTAGCCGCCTGGGCATAAAATAGCGGAGTTATGAACACTGCTTTAATCATCGTTGATGTCCAACACGGTTTTTGCCCAGGCGGCGCGCTTGGCACCGATCGCGGCAACGAGGTTGCAGAGAAGATCTCTTCTTTGCAGACCGAGTACGACACCGTCGTTGCCACGCAGGACTGGCACATCGATCCGGGTTCCCACTTTGCGGAGGACCCGGATTTTGTCGATTCCTGGCCGGTGCACTGCGTCGCCGATTCCTATGGCGCCCAGATGCACGAGGCGATCGGGCCTGCGCAAGCATATTTCCGCAAGGGTGAATACACCGCCGCGTACTCCGGCTTTGAGGGTGAAGCGGACGGCGTATTGCTGGCGGATTGGCTGCGCGAGCACGCTATCGATGCGGTAGACATCGTCGGCATTGCCACGGATCATTGCGTGCAGGCAACCGCGGCGGATGCCCTAAAGGAAGGCTTTTCCGTCCGTGTCCTGAGCGAGTACTGCTCCCCTGTTGATCCAGACCGCGGTGATGCCGCCTTGGCAAAGCTAAGAAAAGCCGGCGCCACCATCGTCTAGGCTTATTAACTTAAGTCTTGCCCCGAATCAGGGTTCTCGCCGCGCTCAAAACGGGCGCGGCGAAGGCGCTGTTCTTCCCTCTTGCGCAAGATACGTTGGCGTTCCATACGCTCGCGCATGCGTTGGGGGTACCCGGTTTCTTCGACATCAAAAACGTCGCACTGCAATAGTTTTCCTACCGCGTCAATCCCCTTCGGCCCGCCGATGCGCCGACGGATAAACTCACCTTTTTCATCTACGACGACCACAGACATTTCATTGACCACGGTCTCAGGCTCGATAAATGCCTCGACAAACGCCTTATCAGCCGCCCACAATTTGAGCTCTTGTTCATCTTCTGGGCGAATAGTTTCTCCCGGACCGCGGGGCGGTCGCAGTGGCGATCGGGACTTATTGCGGCGGAAGAGGTTGAACATAACCCACTAGTTTACCCGCATGGAGGGTATTACTAACCCCACTACTGCACGATGACGGGCATCACGCTGTAAGATTGTGCGGTAGCGATAGAATACTTCCAACTTTTCGAGGAGTCTTAAAACTCATGGCGAACTCCGTTGAGATGCCCGAGCTGGGCGAGTCCGTAACCGAAGGCACCATTACCCAGTGGCTTAAGTCCGTCGGCGACACCGTCGAGGTAGACGAGCCTTTGCTCGAGGTCTCCACCGACAAGGTCGACACCGAAATCCCTTCCCCCGTTGCCGGCACCATTCTAGAAATCAAGGCCGAAGAAGACGACACCATCGAGGTCGGCGAGGTGATCGCCGTCATCGGTGATGAAGACGAGGCTGACTCCTCTTCCTCCTCTGATGATTCTGACGACTCCGACTCCGACGACGAAAAGTCTGAGGACAAGGAAGAATCCACGTCCGAGGACAAGAAGGAAGACAAGGACGAGAAGAAGTCTGGCTCTAGCTCCAAGGC